>JAPLUR010000106.1 GCA_026397505.1 Candidatus Zixiibacteriota bacterium | reverse complement strand
GATGTCTATAATGAGAAACGATTGCATTCCTCTCTGGGCTATCGACCACCCAACGAGTTCGAGGCCCTACTGAGGAACGAAAAAGTGAACCGCCAAACCGTCCTACCCTAACCTGTCCAACAAAAGGGGTTCACTCCAGTTATACCCCTCGTTAGGCGTGAACCGCTGGCCCATAATCGTATCACCGTACTTGTCTGTCAGGCGCCAATAATAGGCCATAGCGCCGCCGGAGTAGTCGATATATTCGCACTTGTAGTCCGGTGGAAGTAAGGTGGTCGGCGTTAACGGATTAAGGGCATTCGACGGCTTCTTGAAAGCTACTGGACGCTCAACCGCGGTCGCTTTATTCAGCTTCGGTGCGTTCGGGTTGTACTTTTCAACAGTGTTCAATCCAACCTTGGGCGCATCTGAACTAATAGCCGCACCGTTAAGGATGACCAATAACCCTAAAGCAAGTAACACGATTGCAAGCGGGGTAAGCACTAATGTCATTCGGATAATTGATAAACCACTCTTATGGTTTCTCATGATTCCTCCTTAATGCCATTTAATAGTTAAATATTTCTAGTTCATTGAGCATTTGGTAGGTCATTACCACCTCCTCGGTAATAAATTAATGAGTCTAAAAACGCCATTCGGTTTCCTATTCTGTGAACCGATTAGACTTCAGCAACGCCTGACCATATCAGGCCGGGGCTAATGACGAAGTTGACAGACGATGTTCGCCCAATAAAGAAAGATTGATGAAAACTTAATTAAATATATTTGGGCCATTAGGCTCTGTCAATGACTATTTTCGATTTTTGGTGATCCCAAATAAGATTATGCCGCTCTTAGGAGCTTTGCTTTGGTCTTCCGGCCCCTGCAAAGAGCCGGGTTGCAATTATCTCAGGCCACTCCGCGGCAGTTTTGGGGATAGTTTTGAAGGCTCGCGCGGCAGATTTGGCGCCCAGCCGTTGGGCAAACCGGACCAACTCATAGCGAAGCATTCGAGGGTCTTTACATTTGCGCATATTGGAATGACATAGGGGATTCATCCCGCCTTTCAGTACTCGCCACCACTCCCTAATCGCCCTTCCCAAACCCCTTCCCATAAATCAGCAGGGGGATAACTTCCCTATTCTGCTTCCCAACTTTCCTGCCTATTCCTCTTGACGAATGCGGAATTATCGGTATATTTACAGCCTTGATTATTTTTAACTATAAAGGTTTAAGATGAAACGGACATTTCAACCATCGAATCGTAAGCGTATTAACGACCACGGTTTTCGCAAACGGATGGCTACGGCTGATGGCCGCAAGGTTCTGGCCCGCCGCCGGGCCAAAGGAAGAAAGAGACTTACCGTCTCAACCAAAAGAAAAAAATAGCTTGCCCCGTCACAGTCTAAAAAGCAGGAAGATGATTCAGGCTTTGTTCCAGAGCGGCAAAAGGTTTCGTTCGGGCAATCTGACTGTCTATCGGGATAGTGAACCGGCGAAAATCCGCGGCGGCTATTTGGCCGCATATATAATCTCATCCGAGGCAGGATGTGCGGTCGAACGTAACCGGATTAAAAGATGGCTCCGCGTGGATTTCCGCAAACAGCAGGAACTCGGCCGCCTCGAGGGGACTTTCCTGATTCGTTTCAGGGGAATCGCCGCCGAAACATCTCATGAGCGTCTTCGGGGTGAACTGGATAAGACCTGTAAGTCAATCAGAATTGATGGATAAGAAGAAAATCTCCATATTCAGCTATCCTTTTCTGGGGGCCATTCTGGTCTACCGGTATACCCTCTCCCCATTTGTGGGCGGGCAATGCCGTTTCCACCCGACCTGCTCCCGTTATGCCGAGGAGGCAATCAAAGAATATGGAGCTTTCCGGGGGATGATTCTGGCGGTCAAACGGATTTTCCGCTGTCACCCGTGGCATGAGGGAGGTTTCGATCCGATCCCTCCCCGAAACATTCAATATAAGGATGTAGGGTAGCAAATTGGATAAGAAAACTATTTTGCTGGTAGTACTTCTGGGGATGCTGGTCATTTTCTGGATTCCGATAATGACCAATCTGGGTCTTATGAAGCCAATGCCGCCACGCCAGACACCCGTCGCCATCGATACACTGCGCGTGGTTGATACAACCCGAAACGCTGTTCAGCCCCGCGACACGACCGTCGCGGCGCTTGTTGATACGTCCGGCGGCGTCACGGCCGTTCTGCCGCAGATGGAAAATCTTCCCGAAGATACGATCATTGTCGAAACCGATGTCTGGCTGGTGACCCTGACCAATCACGGGGGCGGCCCGGTTTCGCTCAAGCTCAACGATTATAATTACAATAATAACGGCCCGGTGGAGATGCTCCCCGAATGCCGCCAGGTAACTCCCGATTTCATGTTTCTCGGCGGGGCTTTTGATGCCGGAAAGCTGGTTTACCAGTCATCGCTTCCGAAAGGGAAATATTCGGTCGCCGGCACGCCGCTCGAAATATCTTACAGTTTTCAGAAAGAGGGCGGCGCCACCATAACCAAAAGATACCGTTTCTACCAGGATCGGTATGACTATGACCTGGTGTTGACAGTCGATAAACGTTCCGGTCTCGGCATCGAACGGGAGTACTCATTCGAATGGAACAACCGCCTCGATCCCACCGAACTCGACCTTTTCAGCGAATACAACACTATGTGGGCAATGGCCTATCAGGGAACCGAACGAGTCAAATTCGATAAGTATACCGATAACAAATTCAACCGCACCGAAAGCGGCAACACCAACTGGATCGCCAACCGTTCGAAGTATTTCACCTATATCCTGATTCCCCGCTCCGATACGGCGGTCGCCGCCAAAGCGTCCGGTTTGAAAGAAAAAATCGTTACCGCCCGGGGCACCTTCGAAAGAAGGACACTCACTACCGGATTGGTGATGAATATCCCGCAAAATGAAACCCTGTCCGATTCCTTTACGGTCTTTGTCGGGCCGATCGATTATGAGATTTTGCGCGGTTACGGCAATAACGTTCTTGATATTATCGATATCGGTACGACCCCGGTGGTGGGATGGATTATCAAAATATTCGCCATTCCTATCATGTGGCTGCTGCCGCGGATGTATGACATTATCCCCAATTACGGCGTGGTCATAATTCTCTTCTCTCTGGTTATCAAACTTCTTACCTGGCCCCTTTCCAAGAAGACCGTGCAGTCAATGATGGCTATGAAGGAAATCCAGCCGAAACTGGAGGAACTGAAGAAGAAACACAAGAACAATCCTCAGGCGCTCAATAAGGAAATGATGAAGCTGTATAAAGAGCATGGGGTCAATCCCTTTTCGGGCTGTCTGCCGTACCTGCCGCAGCTACCACTGTTTATCGCCCTCTATTCGGTCTTCAGCGCCACCATCGTTCTTCGCCAGGCTCCTTTTGTGCTCTGGTGGAATGATCTCTCCCGCGGGGCGCTTTCATTCACCGACCCATACATTATAATGGTGATAGTAATGATGGTGCTGATGTTTGTGCAGCAGAAAATGACCATGACCGACCCCAAAAACAAGATCCTTATCTATATCATGCCCCTTTTCATGGGATTCATATTTTACAAGGCCGCCGCCGGGTTGGTTTTGTACTGGACCTGTTTTTCCCTATTTTCATTCATTGAACAGTTGGTTGTCAAACCGCACAAACAACCGACTGTCCCGGTCCAACAATAATCATATTTACGATCTTCAAATATCAAGGGTACGCCAACAGCGTGCCCTTTTCGTTTATATGACAGTGCTTTTGGGTCGATACATCGGTCGACCTCTACACATTAATACACTGCTCCGGATTGTCATTATCGAGCGCCCATTTCAGCGGGTTTTCTATTATATATTTTCTAATTTCATTCAGGTCGTATTCATTGCGAATGACATGTTCATAGTAATTGCGCTGCCAGAGGCGACGGGCAAGCGGCTTCCAACGATTCGTTTTTACCCCTTTAATATATTCATTTGTTGTCATGGTTTTGTACCATTGCACGATATGTGGTAGGGGCGAACCGACGTGTTCGCCCTTCTTGATCTCGGCTGTTTTTCTTGGGTCGACACATCGGTCGACCCCTACAATCACAATAACTCCATGCAAATGATTGGGCATTATCACATATTGATCAATTTGCACTGGCACAAAATGTCTGGGTAATTCCTGCCACCACATATCAATCATTCTGCCTGCATCATTCAATATCATTTTACCGGATGCGATTTCACCAAACAGATGTTCTTTGTTCTGCGTGCAAATGGTGACAAAATACGCGCCATCCTGTGAATAATCATATTCCGACAACCGTATGGAGCGGCGCCCGCCCAATCTCTCATGCACCATATATATTTTCTAATTATGCTGCCCTGCCGACATGTCGGGGCTAACCGTGGCGTTCGCCCGAATACTCCTTCATCTCCATGATAAATTCCACTACTTAATTGCGTTAATCAATCTAATCTGCCAAGCTCAATATGCTTAGATGGGGGCGAATTCAAGCTTGAAGTTATCGTTGGATTTCTTTGCTTTCCATATCTTACAATCCGGCAATCGATGCGTAATTATAGAAATGATCTCACGCTCTACTTTTGAGTTCATTTGGCACCCCAGAATAACTCGTCTGATTGCACTCTTTGATATATATCGTGCCAAGCTAGTCTTGCCTACATAAATGAATCGATATTCTTTTTCATACTGCCAAGCGGGAGATTTGCAGCAAAAAACCTTCATATATCTTTCATGGTCCTGGTCTGTATCGTTTAACGGTATCACTACTGGCAATTCCTTCTCATATTTTACCTTGGCAAAATCTATCAAGTGCCTATCAGTTCTCAAAAGATCAAATAGTTCCTCAGCCAGCAATTTCGCATCTACTTCGACACAAAAACCATGGTGTGAATCAGCATAATGCGACCACAGCAGAATATTTTTGTACACTCCGGCAAATGATAATATCCCGTGTGATTCCTCAATAAGCCTCGAAAAGTCACTATAGCCTTTTTCTCTGACATTGCTGTCTGCAGAAAGCGATGGATGGCACGCCATTATTCTCTCGCACTCAGCCCTTAGTCTTTGTTCATCCCAATCAGGGTGCCTTTCGCGTCCCAGATTAGAGATTCGCTTGAATAGTCCATCACGCGGCATTAGATCATATCTAAATGGTATTTTACAGTCAAAAGGATCATTGAGTGAAGCGGGCGATGCAAACCAGACCATTTGATTTGTGATGATCTTTCGATCATTGATATTATTGTCACTCCACGACCTAAATTTATATAGATATTGCGGTACCTTTTTCTCCACCATTGCTCGGCGTCTCCCCTCCATCCAATCAGCATCTTCATGCAATTTCATTTCTTCTCCTGTCTCGCTTTTTCTATCAGGCGCACGTCCGCGTGTGGTGTCCCATCACCAATGCAACTCTCCATCCCTCGATTGGTGCAACCACTTGATATACAACAAATATATCTCATATTTTTAATTGTCAATCAATCACTTATTTTATGTTTTTTTGCCAAAATTGATACAACCCCCTTGAGACTCAGCCCCGCCCTATCACGCTGCAATTCTAATAGCTACATCTTCGCCACGCAGCCGGCGATCAGGTCGCGAAGTTTCGGCTCCGCCTTGTTGGCGGTCGCAATAATCTCCTCCAGCGAGCAGGCAGTCAGAGCATCCGGCAGACCCATATCGGTGATAATCGAGAAAGCCAGCACTTTTGTATGCTGGTGCCGCGCCGCAATCACCTCCGGCACGGTCGACATCCCGACCACATCGGCGCCGATTGTACGAAGGAACCGGTACTCCGCCGCCGTCTCAAGATTCGGCCCGGCCACCGCCACATAGACACCCTTTTTCACCGGCAGCTTCTGTTCCAGTGCAACTTCCTCGGCGAGTCGCACCAACTCCTTGTCGTAGCAGTTGTACATGTCCGGAAACCGGTCGCCGATAGTATCATCATTGGGGCCGATCAGGGGGTTGTTTCCCAGAAGATTGATATGGTCAGTGATTATCATTATATCTCCACGCCGGAACAGTGGATTGAGTCCGCCGCAGGCATTGGAAACAATCAGCGTTTTTATCCCGAGCTCTTTCATCACCCGCACCGGGAAAGTGACCTGTTGCAGCGTGTACCCTTCGTAATAGTGGAACCGCCCCTGCATCGCCACCACCGGCTTCCCTTTGAGATTCCCGAACAGCAACCTCCCCGCGTGTGATTCCACCGTCGAGACCGGGAAATGCGGTATCTTGCCGTAGTCAACTCTGGCGCTGATTTCGATACCATCGGCCAGCGACCCCAGCCCGGTGCCGAGAATAATTCCTATCTCCGGTATTGTTTTCGTCTCTGTTCGTATATAGACGCTTGCTTCGTTAACCATGCTCTTAAGGTTGCCCATCTTTTTTCTCCTCCGGGGCGCCGGTTTCCAGACGGAACTGCTCCACAATCCGGTCGATTTCCACCTCCGGGTTGTTCACTCGGGGCGGCTCTTTCTGCTCGCTTTCCGGCTTGAGCGGATCCATCGATTCCAACAGTTTCAGGAATACTCCCAGGTCGGCTTGAAGCCTGGCGAAAAGGGAACGGCGGGTGAAATCCAGCTCCTCATACCGCTGTTCCAGTTCGACCACGCGCCGGTGTTTCTGCTCGATAGCATCATCGCGACGGCGCCGTGCCTCGGCTATAACCAGGTCAGCCTCGCGTTTGGCATTGGAAAGCATCGTCTCGGCCCCGCGCTGTGCCTCTACTATTGCTGACTTAATCGTTTCTTCCAACCCTTTCAGATCCTCATACCTCCGGGTCAGCGACTCTTTTTCCTCACTCACTTTCAGGAGCGCCACCCGGGCTTCCTCCAGAGCGGTGGCCGCCGCCTCCATGAACGAATCAACTTCGGCACGGTTGTACCCCCGTATGGAAGAGGAAAATTTAAGATTCCGTATTTCGTTGGGTGTTAATTCCATCTGGCACCTTCTCTATTCATGTTTTTATATATTTCGAATGCAGCCATATTTCATTCCGATAACCGCCGGCCGAAAATGGCGGTCCCTATCCGTACCATGTTGGATCCTTCCTCAATCGCCGTCTCATAATCGCCCGACATCCCCATCGACAACCATCGGAAAGATTCCCCGACTATTTCTTTACTCCGCTCATAAAGCTCACGGGTAAGCCGAAAGGCCCGGCGAACATGCTCCGGGTCGTCGCTCAACGGGCCGATCGTCATCAGGCCGCAGAGATTAATCTGCCCCAGTTCCAAGACACTTCTGACCAGATTGAGCGCCATCGAGGGGGGCACCCCACTCTTGGTCATCTCGCCCGAGGAGTTGATCTCGAGCAGGCAGTCAACCTTCTTCCCCAGCTTCTCGCCGACAATATTGATCTCCTCGACTATTTTCATCGTGTCAACCGACTGAATCAGATCAAAAAGGTCAAGAGCTCTTTTCACCTTGTTGGTTTGAAGGTGTCCGATCATATGCCAGCGGGCCGCCTTGCCGAGAACTGCTATTTTCGGCTCCGCCTCCTGCACTTTGCTTTCACCGATATCGGTGATACCGCAATTCAGGAGGACTTCAATCGCTTCAATCGAAAAGGTCTTTGAGACCGCCACTATTATAATCTCCTTCGGCTCCCGGCCCGCTTTCGCGGCGGCTGTAGCGACCTTGCCTCTGATCTTTATGAGATTGCTTTCAATATGCTCAAACATCACTTGCTCTTCTTCCAACCTATTATATGCTTTTTGCTTGGGCAAATTCAATAAAAATATGGGCGGATTCATCGGCCCGGTGCGTATCATGTGGCAACATAAATACTTGACTTTTTCGGTCAGTTTAGTAAAATGGGAAAAATCGGTTATTAAAATATTAAGGAGATATACCCCAATGATTGACAAAACCTCCGATCCTCTGGAAGCGATCAAAATCGCGATCCAGCGCGAACAGGAAGCGCATGATTTTTATTTCAATCACGCCAAGCTGTTCGAAAATGAGGCGACCAAAGAGATGTTCCTGTTTCTGGCCGTTGAGGAAGAAAAACACCGCGATAAACTTCAGGCCGAGCTTGATAAAAACTATCTCTATGAGATGTGATTGACTCTCAAACTGAGTTGAATTTGAAGGAGAAGCTAATGACCCCGGTTAATCCCGACATTCTGGCGGCGTTGACCTCCGGCATCCAGTCCGAGGTGGCCGCGTACGTGTTCTATATAGAAGCGGCAAAGAAAATCGACGCCGCCGAAATCCAGGCGACCCTGCACCAATTGGCCGGTGAAGAGAAAGGCCATTTTCATGTCCTGGAACGCCAGTACGATTCACTCATCCGTTCCGAGAAATGGATCAGCACCGCCGATATCCTGAAACAGAAAGGGCTGCCGGAAATCAATGAAGAGATGACCGCCGTGCATAAAGAACTGATTGAACAGGTGAGAAGAATAAAGGGTCGGCGGGAGATATTGGAGATGGCGCTTCGGCTGGAAACCGAGGCGCGCGACCTTTTCCGCGGCGCTTCTCAGAAATCCACCTCGAAAGAGGCCAAAGATATTTTCGACCAGTTGACCCGCTTTGAAGAAGGACATATGACCATTGTCAGGAGGATGATGGCCCAGGTAGGCGATTGATTCGATTGGTTGAAAATTCAAAAGAAGTCCGCTTCGGCGGACTTTTTTTATTGCCACGGCCACGGCTGTCCCCTTTATTCCCCCCATGCAGAAGAAGCTATTGAATTGGCTGGAAATCGATTCCAGAGCCTTTACCCGGAATATTCTGACAATCAGGAAACTGGCTGGCAATCGTCTCATCGCCGCCGCAGTCAAATCAAATGCCTATGGGCATGGCCTGCCGGAGATGTTGACTCTGTTGAAAAAAGAGAAAATCCCCTATATCGCTGTCCACTCCCTTGAGGAGGCCGCAGCTTCCCGAAAATTCGGCTGGGACAGAAGTGTTCTTATGGTCGGCTACATTGCTCTAAATGACCTGGCTGATGTTTTGGAGTTGGATCTTGAACCGACCATCTACAATCTTGAGACTATTTCCAGACTGGGGCAACTGGGCGGCAAATGTGGCCGTAAGATCGATATCCATCTAAAAGTTGAAACCGGCACTAACCGGCAGGGGGTAGAACTGGGCAGAATTGACAAATTTGTCGACGCCATAAAAAAATATCCATCCCTGCATTTAAAAGGCGTCTCCACTCATTTTGCCAATATTGAGGACACGACCGACCACACCTATGCCAATTTCCAGCTCAGAGAATTCAACAGAATTGTTACCAAAATCAAGAGCCTCGGCCTTAAACCCGATTATCGCCACACCGCCTGCTCGGCTGCCTTGCTTCTCTTTGAGGATACCAAACTTGAGCTGGTTCGGCCCGGAATCGCCCTCTACGGTCTCTGGCCCTCCAAAGAAACCTATTTATCTTACCTTCTGGCAGGAGGTTCCAACAGTATCCTGACTCCCATGATGGCGTGGAAAACCAGGGTAATTCAGATAAAAGAGGTTCCTCCCGATGCCTTTGTCGGTTACGGTTGCACTTACCGGACAACTGCACGAACCAGATTAGCGGTCCTGCCAATCGGCTATTATGATGGTTATTCGCGGGCTCTATCGAATTTGGCTCATGTCCTGATCAAAGGGAAACGTGCGCCGGTTCGGGGACGTGTCTGCATGAACCTTGTGATGGTCGATGTCACTGATATTAAAGGAGTTAAACTTGAGGAACCGGTGACTCTGATGGGGCCGGATGGCTCCGAGCGGATTACCGCCGACCAGCTTGCCGCCTGGGCGGGGACGGTCAATTATGAAATTGTGAGCCGAATAAGCAATCATATTCCTCGGGTGATTGTCTGACCTGAGTCCATTTCATCGCATTTGGACCGATGAAATTTATACAACGGGTGTCAGCATTTTTTATAACTTTCCTATTCTTAACATATTGCGCCATTTAGGCAAGCTTTACTGATAATCTCCGGTATTTTTCTCTTGACATAAAATGACTTAATGAGTTATTTGTTTCTTGTGAATGAATTCACATTCTCAGTTGGAGAATAATTTTTATCTTAGTGAGAGGTTTTTTTGTGATTTCTGAAAGTAGTAAGCGAAAAATATCGGAATCGACCATCCATCGGCTTTCGCTCTATTATCGGATTCTTTCGGTTCTTGAGAAAGAAAATCATCAGACCGTTTCCTCCAAGGAATTGGCCAAGAGAGAGAAATTGACTCCGGCCCAGGTTCGTAAAGACCTCTCTTTTTTCGGTTCCTTTGGGACACGCGGTCTTGGCTACCCTGTTGTGGAATTGAAACGCCAAATCGGGGAGATTCTCGGTTTGAGTCGCTCCTGGAATGTAGCGCTGGTAGGTGTGGGAAATATCGGGTCGGCGCTGGTGGGGTATAAGGAGTTTCTGCGTCAGGGATTCCAGATAAAAATCATTTTTGATAATGATCAGCGCAAGATTGGCTCCAACCATAAAGGAATCCTGGTCGCCGATGTCAAGAATCTGGAGTCGAAGCTTAAAGAGCATGATATTGAAATAGTCGTGGTTGCGGTTCCGGCCAGCGTGGCACAATATATTGTGGATGATGTGGTCAAGGCCGGAATACGGGCCATCTTGAATTTTGCTCCGGTAAATCTGAAAGTTCCCGAGGATGTTTTTCTCCGGAATGAGAATATGTCCATGGAGTTGGAATATCTCTCTTTTGCCCTGGTCAATCTTCAAAACGGGCGGGGAACAAACAAATAAGAAATGTTGTATTAAGAAAAACCATCTCAAGGGATTGAGGTGGTAATTACCTTTTAAAGTGTCACCTTGGATCGGCGCCCGCCTTAAAAAGCGGGCGCCTTTTTTCTTGGTCTGATAGTCAGCATTTATCTATTGCTTGACTTAACCTGCAACATCTTTTTACTTTGGGAGTATAAGTTATATAATTTCAATTTATTGGAGATTGCAGGTGCGGAGACTTTATTCCCTTATATTCATGATCGGACTTCTGATTTCGACGACCGTATCAGCGGCAAACGAAGACAGCCTTAATATTTATCTTCAGAAAGCCGGAACTGCCTATACCCGGAATGAAGTGAAAAGCTCGATCGAAAACTACCAGAACGCGTTGCGCCTGGATCCCAAAAACCTGATCGCCCTCAAAAATCTGGCCATCATTTATGTTACCAGAGAAGAATATAACAGGGCTCTGGAGTTCCTGGATAAGGCTCGCAAAATCGATAGTACTGATGGCGAGATATACAATACTATTGGCGTCATTTACGCCAGCCTGGGTGATACCGCCAGGGCTATCAACGGCTACAAGCGGGCGCTGGCTTTTCAGCCTGATAAAGTCGTCGCAGCCAAAAACCTGGGCAGCCTCCTGATTGGCATTAATCGCCTGACAGAAGCGATCGAAAGCTTGCGCCAGGCTTTGAAATATGATACGACCGACGCCGATCTCTATTTTATGATGGGTAATGCTCATCTGGGAACTGGTGATGTTGGTACCAGCGAGACTTATCTAGATCGGGCGGCAGCGATGAAACCCGGTTCGGCCCAATTCCTGTACTTGCAGGGAGTCGTCAAGGACAAACTGGCCAAGCAATATGAGGCGGAATCTGCATATAAGAAAGTAATCGAGATTCAGCCCAACCATTTTGATGCGCGCCAGCACCTGGGAGTTATCTATATTATGACCGGAAAGTACCCGGAAGCTCTGGCGCAATTCGAAGAGGCGGTACGAATAAAACCGGAAAGTGATGACGCCCGGATTGCTCTTGGCGCGGCATACATGTACAACGACATGACGCAAAAGGCCAAGGATGTCTATGATTATCTTCAGAGCCGGAATCCTGAAGCCGCCAAAAGAATGATGGAATTGATCAATCCCGAACAGAAGTGAGTGGCTACGGACTTTTCGCTCCGCCCGGATTCTGAATTTCCGCGATTATTACTTTAACAGAATCATTTTTCGTGATTGGCTGAAGGCGCCGCTCTTAAGTTGATAAAAGTATATCCCAGAGGATATTTCACGACCCCGACTATCCCGGCCATCCCATATTGAGCTGTATTTTCCGGCAGGCAGGGTTCGATCGACAAGTGTGGCTACTTTTCTCCCCAAAATATCATAGATGAAAATGGCGACCTGGGCACGAGCGGAAATTGAGTAGGAAATTGATGTCGAGGAATTAAATGGGTTGGGATGATTTTGGGCCAAAGAAAAATCGCGCGGGAGCGGGGAATCGATCGGTTCGTAAATGCCGGTCGGTTCAGGAATATATCGTGTAACCCCCTGTCCGAAAGTGCCAAACCAGAGTTCTCCGGCGGAATCAAGCGCCATTGAGGTTACATCACAACTGGATAAATTATGATCAATATTGTACGTAGTCCAGTGGGAATGGGTATCCAGGCGGCTCACCGGCACTCCCGGTCGAGACGACATAGCATGTCCAAACCAAATATCTCCGGCCGTATCAATCGCAATAGAATTCACACGGTTGGCGGCCAGGCCGTCCGAAGTATCATAGTTGGTCCAGGTCGAGACACCATCGAAACGGCTGACACCGTTGCCGGTACCGATCCATAGATTTCCCGATCCGTCCATGGCAAAGCAGCGAACCGAATCACTGATAAGACCGCTATTGGCCACGGTATAATTTGTCCACTGGGAATTGCTATCTAATTTGGAGATACCGCCATAAGTACCGAACCAGACATTACCTGCGAGGTCACTGAAAATACTCAATATCCGATTGTTGACAAGCCCGTCACCGACCTGATAGATTTTCCAGGAGGAAACAAGATCATAACGGCTGACACCGGAGCCGGCGGTGCCGATCCAGAGGTTGCCCGACTGGTCCATCGCCAGAGAAGTGATATTGACACTGGCCAGACCGCTGTCCGGGCCCTGTTTATAGCTTGTCCAGGTTGTGTCACCATCATACTTGAAAATACCCGCCACCTGAGTTCCCAGCCAGATATTACCGGCCGGGTCGAATGCAATCGCCGTTATGATATTATTCGCAATGTCGCTGTTGGTCTGATTGAAAACCGTCCATGACACGCCTCCCTCATATTTGGCGAGACTTCCCCCGAGCCCTGTTCCCGGATATGATCCAAACCATTTGGCTCCGTTGCCATCAACACCGATACAAAGGATATTGTCATCACCAAGCCCGCTGTTTTGAGTGTCATAATATATCCATTCACCGGCGGCGTGCGGCATGATGCCAAAAAAGAGAATTGACAGAAAAAACAGGATATGGAGATAATTGCGCAGCATATAACTCCCTCTGGATGGGGCCAAGTAATTCTCATTCACAATCATAATATACGCAATGGTTACTTTCGGTCAAAGCGATAACTGTTTCTGTAAAATCCATCATGCCATCGGAATTCGATTTAGCACAAAAATCCTGCGCGGGCAGGCTCGCCCGGTTTTCAGACTTGCCAAAAGAGGACCATTGTATTATTCTTAAGTTGTTGTAAAACAATATAGTATTTCCTTTTGCCGACCATCCATAACGGCAGGGAAATCGCCATTGTTAATTCTGAAAACAGGAGCATGGAATAAAATATGCGCCAAACCATGATAGTTACTCTTCTCATCGGCTCGTTGATAATATCGAGCGCCTGGGCAGGCAGGCTTTCCACTCAGATAGTGCAGAAAATCGCATCAACCTCTCCCGACGATAAGATTCCGATTATCATCTCTTTGGAGCCATCATCGCTCCCATCGGCTCTGAAAATGGAAATTCAGAAACACGGTGGGACACTTGCCGAAAACCATAAGTACGGAATTGATCATTTGAAAAACAGAGCAGCGATGTCTCAGGCGGAAGTCACGCGCCTGCTGGAGCAAATGGAGAGCTCTGGTTTGGCCGCGAATATCAAGAATCACTGGATTATCAACGTAATTTCAGCTGAGGTGACCGCCTCCGAGATAGAAGGAATAGCCCGGCGGAGCGATGTTGCCGAAATTTTCCAATTGCCGGAGATTTCCACGCTGGAAACTGAGTCCTATTCCATCGATCCATTGACACCGAGCCACCCCGGGGTTGAATCAAACATCACAGCCGTGAAAGCCGATTTGGCCTGGAGCAAAGGGTACACCGGAAAAGGACGGATTATATGTTCGTTCGATACCGGTGTGCAGGGAAATCACCCGGCGCTGGCCAATAATTGGAAAGGTTTGGATGGTAACTGGGCGGCAGCCTGGTTTGACCCTATCGGGGGGCAGACGTTTCCACATGCCCTCCCTGTCGCCAATAGCGGTCATGGAACTCATACCATGGGGATTATGCTGGGGCATGATGATATTTCGGGAGACACGATTGGGGTAGCGCTTGATGCCAAATGGATTGCCGCCGGGGTGATCAATGTACTGGGCGCCTCCATCATCGATGCCTTCGAATGGGCGGCCGATCCCGATGGTAATCCCAATACTATCGATGATGTTCCCGATGTTATCAACCACAGTTGGGGACTTCTCAACAGCACTTATGGATGCGATGAATATTTCTGGCGGATGATCGACAATACCGAGGCGCTTGGTATTGTCAATATTTTTTCGGCCGGGAATTCCGGTCCCGGCGATAAGACGATCGCCAATCCCGCCAATCGCGCCTTAGATTCCCTCGATTGCTTTGCCGTCGGCAATATCAATCATATTACCGATACCATTTACAGTAATTCCTCGCGCGGCCCCTCCGACTGTGATGGAATTTCGATTAAGCCGAATTTGGTGGCACCGGGGGTAAGTATCCGCTCATCGCTACCCCCCTCGACCTATGGCTTTATGGGTGGCACCTCTATGTCCGCACCGCACGTCGCCGGGGCGGTGGCGATCTTGCGCGAGAAAGCCCCCAACACCACCGTCGATGAAATCAAAGAGGCCCTTTTGAAAGGATGCCGTCACATTGGGGACCCATACCCCAATAATACCTATGGCTGGGGAACGCTCGATATTGCCGCCGCCCTTGATTCGCTGGTGGTCCCGGGAAATCCGGAATTGAGAGTTTATTCTTTTGATTACCCGCCGCTCAATTCCGGCGATACGGCCCGGGGATATGTAACAATTATGAATCTGGGCGGCGCTCTGAACGGAGTCAATGGTGAGGTCAGTGGGAGTCATCCTGCGGTAACAGCTTTGACTTTCAATCTCAATTTCGGCAATGTGGGGGCCGGCGACACGGCGAAAAGCGATATTCCTTTTAAGGCTGTTATTAGCGACACCGTCACCTCCGGCTCCATGCTGTACGTTGATCTCACTCTGTATGGAAATTCGGGATATACCCGGCCTATCAAATTGTATCTGCAGGTTGGCCAGGTGCCGAGAGCCGGATATTATACTCACAAGAACGACCTGCTCCGATTTACCGTCTCCAATCTGGGGCAGTATGGCTTTGCCAGCGGGAGTTTCTTTCCCCTCGGCTACAATGGATTCCGATATATTGATACCCTGCGTAACGATCTTTTTGAGGGTGCCTTGATGTTTGCGATAGATTCAGCGCATGTTTCGGATGGCGCCCGCAATATTATCGAGGAACCGGATAATGATTTTGCGGTTGCTCCGGGCGGGGACCTGGTTGTGTCGGCGCCGGGAGGACGGGCCAACCAGGAAACATTCGCGGTGCTTGATGACAGCAAGGCGGAGAATCCGATTGGACTTGAAATCGAGCAGAAAACTTACAGCTGGGATGATGCCGCCGACAATAACTTTGTTATTCTGGAATATTCTTTTAAGAATGTCTCGGAAAACCCAATTTCCGGCCTTTATGCCGGTCTTTTCTTTGACTGGGACCTGCCCGAAGATCTCAATTACAACTGGGGTGGGTACTCCGCACCCGATAATTTGGGCTATATGTACTATTCCGGAACCAGTGACACGCGATTCCGCGGCCTATCAGTCATCAATTCCGAGGGTACCGCGGCCTATCGTCTTCGCCGTAATCCGATCTCGGCCCCTTATCTCTATTTCGGCGAGGATGAAAAATACGATCTGCTTTCCTCGGGGTTAAAGGATACTCTGGCTTATGGCGATCTGGCACAGATTATATCCACCGGGCCGTTTTCTCTGGCAGCGGGGCAATCGGATACGGCCGTCTTTGTGGTCTTAGGCGCCGACAGTCTGATTCAGATTAAGGCAACGGCTCAGCAGGCGCTCACCAGATACCAGATTGCGACCGATGTCACCGAAACGAAGCATGACAAAGTCCCAAGGGAGTTTTTCCTGGGGCAGAATTTCCCCAATCCATTCAATCCCAACACCCTTATCTCGTTTGGACTCAACGCCAAAGAAAGAGTGAAACTCTCCATTTATAATATCCTCGGGGAACGGGTGATCGACTTGGTTGACCGGACATTACCCGCCGGCCGCTATCAAGCGATCTGGGATGGCCGCGACCATGCCGGCGAAGCGGTCGGAAGCGGCATTTACTTTTACCGGCTGTCGGCGGGGGAGAGAAGCCTGGCCCGGAAAATGGTCATGATAAAGTAGGGGTGCCCGGGAATCATTGGCCCTGAGGCGGGATTATTTGACTTGACAGAAGCGCGGAAATTGTTATACTGACAGCCGCGAAAAGACCTGCGTCCCCATCGTCTAGCCCGGTCTAGGACACTGCCCTTTCACGGCGGCAACAGGGGTTCGAATCCCCTTGGGGACGCCAATTAATTGTGTGACAATAAGTTAGAAACAGCGTTATATAGAGTTATTCTATCCATTATTCCCCGTCAAAAGATGTAACTACAATTCGGATAAGGCTTTACGATTTTATTCAAGGCGCGCAGCCCGAGAAATAATGTTGCCGCGCAAATCATTGTTTCTCTTGATATTACACTTTTTCATTGGAATATAATGCACAATTCCCCTTTGGTCTCCCCTATATCACCGAATAACCCCGAATAACATGCAACGTTATTTGTCTCAGTTTGGTCACAGTAGAAAAAGTGTTCTGTCGCCGAAAATACACCAGCATTTTTGAGATCGCCAGGCTGCGCAAACTGGTCCGCCGTAATATCTCATGGCGGTTCAATCTCTCTTGAAGTTATGATTACGACCTTTCTACTATCAAGTGGGGAAAAGAAAATTGACTTCGGCAAATACACGATGTACGATTGTTATTCGGAGGATCTTATGAACAAAAACAAACCATACAATGCTCTCCGTTGGACGGCAAGGATCTACGGGACGCTTGTTGTAGCATTACTTCTATATCTCACGTCAATCGAGTATATTGAAGAATTAAATGGCGGAGCATCACCATTAGCATCATTATTTACATTAATTCATGAGATAATGAAATATCCGCATATTTTTTTACCGTGGGTGATAGCAGGCGTGTGTCTTATTCTCGCCCAATGGAAAGAGGTATTAGGTGGAGGAATTTCTCTGATAAGTTCTGGAGTTCCATTATTAGTCTATTTACACTTGGTTTCCCTCGCCAATCAAATTCTCTTATTCCCATATCAATTGGTTCCATTCCCTCCATTTTATACCTGATATATTGGTGGAAAATGTTTCACTATAATAGAAAGAGCTCGAATAGGTGACGAAGACAATCCGACGGAAACGCTCAGGTCATACGACCGGAGAAAGGGAAGAAACCCCTTGACCGCGGCCCTTTCATAGATGACCAAATTGTGACGCTTTTTTACGGCCTCCATCAAGCTCATTGATAAGCTTCATCACCGCCAGTTCCTTGGCTTTTGCCTCAATCTCTACCGTGATTGGAAGTTCCAGCCATTCCGCCGGAAAATCGCCCGCGTCCACGAAATCGTAGTGCCGTTCCGGCGTTGGCCCTTTCCAGCCAAGGATCGGACTCGATATATGAAAGAGTGGCTCGCGATTCCAGGTAGTGATTGCCATCTCGGTCGCTTCCTTAATAGAGAAGCCATCGGGAAGACAACGATGGTGATGGACATCATACACCAGTGGGATTTGCTCTCGCCAACAGAGGGGGAGTAGATCGAGAGGGGTGTAGCACCTGTCATCATTCTCCAAAGTCAGGCGGTTTCGCACTTGTCTCGACAAGCGACTAATGCCAGAGGCAAGTCTGTCCAGTGCTGCTTCCTTGTCACCGTAGACTCCTCCGGCATGAACATTGATGACATCAGCGCCGACTAGTTCTGCCATTTCTCCATGATGCTCCAATTCGCCTAGCGAACTGGCCACAACTTCGGGCCTTGGGGAATTGAGAACAACAAACTGATCAGGGTGAAAGGTAGTTCTAATATCCTTGCGGCTCGCCAGGAGTCTGCATCTTTCCAGCACGGCGCGGATCTCACTGACGTCCGGGAGTTCATCGAGTGCGTAGCCGTGCCTTGGATGAGTGCGAAGCGGCATCAATCCACTCTGAATACGAAAAGAACCTATACCATGACTGCCGCAAAAGGCCAAAGCGTCTTGCAGAGACCGAGAATTGTGTAAGCAGATCTCTGACAGCTTAACCAAGACCTTCACTCGACTTATACCCACCAGAGAAGTAGCGGTCGTGGCCCGAAATCTTATCGGCTCCTCTCGAAAGATGCAACAAAGACCAAAGCGAATCACTATATCTTTCCTTGTACGGTATCTGAATCGATCGATAAGGACTCAGCCCTTTTGCTTATCGCTGCGGCAAGGCGCCGGAACACCAAGATGTGAATTGGATATATTCCATACCAATAGACAATGCCAAGTAATCCCCTCGGGTAGAAGCGGGCAGTTTGAGTTAGCATGCTGCTGGCCCGACCCGTTTCATGGACTGCGAATTCAAGCCAGGCCTTGCCGGGAAGCTTCATCTCTGCTCGGAGCAATATCCTCTTGTCCGGATCTAGTTCCTCAACTCGCCAGAAATCGAGCATGTCCCCAACAGACAACTCGCTGGGGTGACGTCGACCACGGCGCAACCCGACTCCTCCGAATAGTTCATCAATTAAACCGCGCAACTTCCAGAGAGAATCGGCGGCATACCAACCGTTTTCTCCACCGATTGAGCTGACCACGTGAAATAGCTTCTCGGCTGATGCCCTTACAGCCAATTGTCTCCGGTCAGTCAGAAGATGCGATGGCTCGATTCGGGAGATAACGGATTCGTCCTGCTCGAGTTGCTGATCGGATTGTTCTGAGAGAACAACCGAGAGCGCTCTTTTGACAGCCTGATCGAAGCCGATCGGTGCGATTTGGAAAAGCGTTTTGGCATCATCGTTTTCGCATATCGTTTCATGCCGGAGTCCCTCGATGAGCGCACGCGCTGGCTTGACCGGCACTGGTGTGACCAAGCCGACCCAGTAGGACGAAAGCCGGGGTGTTAGAACAGGTACCTTGATCAGCCACCGCCTCAATCCGAGCGCGCGAGCCACTCGCAACATCATCTCTCTATAGGTCAGAATCTCCGGTCCTCCAATATCTATTACCCTTCCGGTTGATTCGGGCGATGTAATGGCGGCCACCAAGTAGGCCATCACATCGTCGACTGATATAGGCTGTGTTCGGGTGACCACCCAGCGCGGGCATATCATTACGGGCAGCCGATTGGCCAAGTGGTGGATCATCTCAAACGAAAGGCTGCCTGCTCCCAAAATAACTGCGGCTCGAAATTCAGTCACTGGAACACCTGACTCCCGCAAGACATCACCAACCTCGTGCCGACTCCTTAGGTGCGGAGACTGCTCCTCGCACCTTTTTCCCAAACCGCCTAAGTAGATAATACGATCGACTCCGAAACGCCTGGCAGCGTCCCCGACATTCCGGGCGGCTTGACGATCAAGTTTGGCAAAATCGCCCGTTGGGTTGGACATCGAGTGAACGAGGTAATAAACAACGCTTACCTGCTGAAACGCGAGGTTCAACGAAGTAGCGTCAAGAACATCCCCTTCCTTCACTTCGACCGAGCAAGACCAGGCATACGCTGCAATTCGGTTTCGGTCACGAACGAGACATCTGACGCGATATCCCTGCTTAAGGAGCAGAGGTACCAGCTTAGAGCCAATGTAACCGCTCGAACCAATAACCAGTATGCATGTGCCTGTCTCGTGTGATTGTTTCGCCAACTCCATCTCCTACTGACCTCTCCAACTCGAGCTTCTGCCAAGCTGACTGCCTGGTCCCAAGATACTGACTATTTTCCCCTCGACCTAACGAAATGAGGCGATAACAAAACGATAGAACGCCGAAGATCAGTGTCTATCTCCGGCGTTCAGTTGTCGAGTCCAGGTGTCCGCTCAATGCTATTTACGGAATCAGAACTCCGTCGATAATGTGAAGGACACCGTTTCGGGCCGCAATGTCGACGAAGAGGACGTTGGCGTTGTTTATCTTGACGCCTCCGTTCACCACAGAAATGCTCACCTTATTGCCATTGGCCATCGTGGCCTCTGTCAATTTGACAACGTCAGCCGCTTTCACAACACCGGGAGTCACATGGTACAGCAAAATGTTGCTCAGGGTCGCAGGGTCTTTGAGCAGTGCCTCAACCGTGCCGGCCGGAAGGGCAGCAAACGCCTGTTCGGTCGGTCCAAACAGAGTGAACGGTCCGTTATACATCAGCGTGCTCTGAAGTCCGGCCGCCTTAACTGCCGTGGTCAGAGTCGGAAGACCGGCCAGGCGTGAAACCGTGTACAGGGAAAGGTACTTGGTCAGCCAATTCAACTCACCGTTTCTGATGGCCCGGGCAACCCAGCCGCTACCAAGCGAAGCACTTGATTTGAGAGCGTTTGGGCGGGCCGCTCCAGAAAATCCGGGAATCAGGACGGCATCAATCACATGAATAACACCGTTGGTAGCTTTGATATCGGTCACCATGACCAGGGCATTGTCAACCTTTACCTTGCCGTCGCTGGTCAAGGTAATTGTCAGACTTGCGCCATTGAGAGTCTCAGCACTTGAGAGTTTCACAACCTGGTCCGAAGTGACGGCGCCCGGAACAACATGGTAAGTGAGGATAGCCGTGAGGGCATCCTTATCAGCCAGCAGAGCTTCCACGGTGCCGGCCGGAAGCTTGGCAAACGCCTCATCGGTAGGCGCAAAGACTGTGAGCGGGCCAGCGCCCTTCAAAGCGTCAACCAGATCAGCCGCTTCAGCCGCAGCCAATAGAGTTGTGAAATTGCCGGCCGCCTTCGCGGTTTCGACTATATCCAATTTCGGCTCGGGGGAACCACTATTGATCGGGTTCTTGTCATTGTCACTGCAGCCGACCATACCGATCGCCAGTACGGCCATGAGGGCCATCATCAGTTTGAACTTCTTGGTAAGCATTTCCTATTTCCTTTCTCGGTTTGTTTCTGTTGTCACTATTT
Organism: Candidatus Zixiibacteriota bacterium; assembly: GCA_026397505.1. Lineage (NCBI taxonomy): Bacteria > Pseudomonadati > Candidatus Zixiibacteriota > Candidatus Zixiibacteriota bacterium. The sequence continues at coordinate 6,957 of JAPLUR010000106.1, read as the reverse complement.
GCTGTATTAGATCACCTTAGCGCGGGAGCATCACACTATCGATAACGTGAATCACGCCATTCGAAGTCATGATGTCTGCTTTGATAACCTTGGCGTTGTCAATCATAACGCCGTCTTTGCCGGCGACAATCTTGAAGCTTTGACCATTTACAGTCTTAGCTTCGGTCAACTTCACGGCATCGGCGGCCGTCACCTGGCCCGACACCACGTGATAAGTCAGAATCGAAGCCAGCTTCTCTTTGTCCTTAAGCAAGGCGTCGACTGTGCCTGCGGGCAGCTTGGCGAACGCTTCGTCGGTCGGAGCAAACACGGTGAATGGGCCGTTTCCTGAGAGAGTTTCGGCCAGTCCTGCTGCCTGTACGGCCGCGACGAGGGTCTTGAATGATCCGGCCGAAATGGCCGTTTGTACGATGTTATTCATTTTGATATTCCTTCAGTTTCTTTATGTTTTCTATTTATTGATTCGGGCCGTCCGCGTTATGCGAGCGATCCCAAATCCTGCTGTCAGTTCTCTACTTTGAAGCCTCTTCCTTAGGGAGAATCACATTATCGATAACGTGAATCACCCCGTTCGAAGCTACGATGTCGGTCTTGACTACCTTGGCGTTGTCAATCATGACACTGTCTTTTCCGGCGATGATTTTGAAGCTTTGTCCGTTGACGGTCTTGGCCTCGGTCAGTTTGACAGCGTCAGCGGCCATCACTTTGCCGGCCACAACGTGATAGGTAAGGATAGCGGTCAGTTTGGCCGTGTCCTTAAGCAGGGCTTCCACGGTACCGGCCGGGAGTTTGGCAAATGCTTCATCGGTGGGCGCAAAGACCGTGAAGGGCCCCTTACCCTTTAAGGTCTCTTCCAGACCCGCCGCTTTGACTGCAGTTATGAGCGTCTTGAAACTGCCGGCGGCGGCAGCCGTCTCGACTATGTCCATCTGTTTGGCGGCGACTTTCTTGCCAGCATCCTTCTTGTCTCCAGCATTTATAGAAACTGCCGTCGCGACGCACGACATGGCTATGATCCCAAAGACCGCGAGACTCTTGATTGTCGTTTTCATTATGTCTAGTTTCTCCATTTGTTTATGACGTTTCAGTATTTTCCATTTCTTCCGAGTGAGACTCTCGCTTAGGCTCGACCAGCCTAAACGGCCCAGCGACGCTGGATCGCCTTCCACTGAATCACCTGGTACAGGGCACAGAGACCCACGACCGTGTAAACCAGCCGGCTCAGGATGGTGGCATCCCCAAGCAGCGTGGCAACCAGGTCAAAGCGCAGCAATCCCACCAGCCCCCAGTTCAAGCCACCCACAACAAGCAGCGTCGCTACGACTACATCCAATGATTTCATTTCTTTCTCCTTTGTATTGACTGTTTTCCGTTTCATCTATTCATCTTGTTCATTGTTTGTCTAATTCTTGACTAATTTAACCGTGCTGACACAAAAAGGTTCCCGAAAAGTCAAGAAAATCGTAGAAATCATATAAGCGACTGGTGCGCAATCTATTATGAGGTTTTCGCGGGTGGTATTGTCCTATACCCTGGAACAGCCATGACAGATTCTTGTTGTATAAACTGTATAGTTGATTATTATTTGTCTATATATAATGATTGAAATACAGGATTAAGCATACCGAATGACGAAGAGTTTACAAATCGCCGGGTTGGGCATTGAAGCTGCGGCGCAGCGTTCCGGGTTGAGTCAGCATCTGATTCGCATTTGGGAACGGCGCTATGCTGTTGTCCGACCCATTCGGACCGAATCCAATCGTCGGCTCTATTCGGAAGCTGATGTTGTCAGACTTGCACTTCTGAATCGAGCCGTCCACGCCGGGCATCGAATCAGCGATATTGCGACACTATCCACTCCCAAGCTTGAGCAACTGGTCGGCAAAGACTTCCCAAATACGACCGTATCTAGAGGTAAAGGCAAAGGAATGAGCCCCAATTTTGTTGAGCTCGCGCTAAATGCGATAAAGCAATTTGATTCCGAAGAACTGGGTGCGATTCTGTCACACGCTGAGGTAGACCTCGGTCAGGCACCGGCGCTTGATCAGGTTGTCATGCCGTTGATGGAAAAACTCGGAGAGATGTGGAAAGACGGAGACATTAGAATTGCCCACGAGCATATGGCTACGGCCGTAATAAGGAATCATGTCGGCTCATTACTCGCGTCCATGCGGTATCCGGCAAATGCACCTTCCATCGTTGTTGCCACGCCGGCCGGGCAACTGCACGAAGTCGGTGCACTAGTCGTATCGGTTGGCGCCGCCCTGGAGGGTTGGCGCCCCGTCTATCTTGGACCGAATCTGCCGGCCGATGAAATTGCCGGTGCCGTCCAGAAATCCAATGCCCGCGTTGTCGCCTTAAGCCTGGTGTTCCCTTCCGATGATCCCAAACTCCCGGCAGAGCTGAATCGACTCAGGCGCTTACTATCGGATAAAGTTTCTTTGCTGATAGGCGGGCGCGCAGCCGAGGCATACGGAAATGCAATCGATTCCGTCCACGCCTTCCGTATGACGGATATTGGTACCTTCCGACGTCAGTTGGATTTGTTGCGGTCCGGCAAAACAACGCATTCAGTCCAAAAGTCGAAAGGGGGCCAATAATTTCCGCAGAAAACCGTCGGTTGGAGAATTTCGATTGAAAAGGCACAAAGATAAAGGAAAGATCAATGATAACTGTTATGACTAGAACGCCAGCGATTCTCTTGGTGGTGCTACTGATTGGGCCAGTCTTTCCGGCAGCGGCTCAGGCAAGGTGGCAAGTTGACCTCGAAACTGGACTGGCTGTCAGTGGTTACAATAATGTGCGAATCCCAGGGAGTACCGGAACGAAGTTTTCGCTTTCGCGCGATCTTGATATCGACCAAACCGTATTCTGGCGGGCACGATTTTCCCGCATGTTTGGCGACAAACACAGTCTGTCCTTATTGATCGCACCCCTAACCTTCAACGCGGAAGGCAGACTGGAGAAGGACCTCAAGTTCGCAGGAGGTGAATTTGCCGCCAACACGTTTGTGAAAGCGAAGTACAGATTCGATTCGTATCGGCTGACGTATCGCTACGATTTCTATCGTCGCGATAGATTGCGCCTTGGAATCGGTCTCACTGGTAAGATCAGAGATGCCGCGATTAGCGTCGAAGGCGGGGGCCAGAGATCTGAGAAGACCAATACCGGTTTCGTGCCGCTGATCAACTTCCGAGCCCAGTGGACGATAAGTTCACACTTTGGAGCTCTTCTTGAAGGCGACGCCTTGGCCGCACCACAAGGACGGGCGGAGGATGTTCTCTTGGTACTCACTACAAGCACCTCCAAGAATCTGCAATTCAAGATTGGTTATCGTCTTCTTGAAGGGGGAGCTGACAACGATGAGGTTTACACCTTTGCACTGGTGAATTATTTGGTGTTAGGCGCGGTCTGGAGATTCTGATAGACAATGATGAAGACGCCGACTTTGGTGTGTCGATGAAAGGTCCGCAAATGCTGGCGATCGGAGCAAGAAGAATATGATAAAACTTCCTGAAACGTCCGGAATGAGGCCCGCGAGTCAGATCATCGCCCTGTTAGCATGGGTGGGGCTCTGTTTTCTTACGGCTTGGATTGGTTCGAGATTCACACCCGGTGAGTCGTATCTTCAACTCCAGAAGCCATCATGGACGCCCCCAGGGTATCTCTTCGGACCGGTATGGTCAATACTCTATTTGAGCATGGGCGTTGCTGCGTGGTTAGTTTGGAGACGAGCAGGATTTTCTGGGGCGCGCCTCGCCCTGACATTGTTCATAGTGCAACTTGTGCTTAACGGAATGTGGTCATGGATATTCTTCGGTATGCAGAGGCCGGGATTGGCGTTTGCAGAAATCTTGGTGTTATGGTCGATGATACTTGTAACTATGATAGCCTTCTGGCGAGTGAGTATTACCGCTGGCATGTTTTTCTTACCGTATCTTGCTTGGGTATCATTCGCCGCGATCCTGAATTTCTTTATCTGGCGGATGAATAAAGGCGGTTGATGGTTAGCACATACGGTCCTTCAGCTATCAGGGTTGGCCCTGGCCTTGCAAAGTGCGGAAGAGACAGGGGGGACGCAGTGATCCGGCGGAACCCTCCCGGACTCCGACCGCTTTCAGATACTGACAGCCATGTTTCTTGTTAAGACCATAAAGCAGGTAAAGAGGCTGATGATAGCAGTGATCGGTTTCACGGTGCTCGCTATTGGCCTGGTCCTCATTGTACTCCTGGGTCCGGCCATTCTCGTCATTCCGGCCGGTCTGGCCATTCTTTCACTCGAATTCGCTTGGGCCAGGAATCTGCTGAGACGAATGAAAGAGAAACTGAGTAGAAAGCATAGCACTACGTTACCTGACAACACCATCGATAGATAGGGATTCTGATGGTCACGCAGCACTGAGTCTGCAAGACGACGGTCGTTCCTAACCGATCGGCAACGGTAACTACATCGCCATGCCGGATGTCACGGGGCGATGCATTTCTACTCAAGTCTTGTGATTGAGGTCGCCGATAGTTTCAGTTGTTTCTGACCCCTTGCGAGGCCAGATGATAGAAGCTGCGATCGACCCTGCAATAATCAGGCCGACCACTCCCAGCGATATTCCTATTGGGATATTGTAGATGTCAGACAGTACCATCTTGACTCCGACAAAAACCAGGATCGCTGAGAGGCCGTAGTGCAGATGGTGAAATAACTGCATGACGCCTGCCAGAGCAAAATAGAGTGACCGCAGGCCCAATATGGCAAACACATTCGCCGTGAACACAATATATGGGTCTTTGGTCACTGCAAATATGGCCGGAATCGAATCTACCGCAAAGATTATGTCGCTCGACTCGATTAGGATCAGAACTACAAACAGAGGTGTGGCCAGCCATTTGCCCCCCTCGCGGACAAAGAAGTGCTTACCCTGGTAGCCGGCGGTAACGGCGACCATTCTCCGAAACAGTCGCAAGATAGGATTTTTTTCGGGATGGATCTGCTTGTCTTTGACCCAAGCCATCTTGATACCGGTAAAGACCAAAAACGCCCCGAAGAGGTAGATGATGGCATGAAACTTCGCAATCAAAAGAGCGCCGAGCGCGATGAAGATGGCGCGGAAAATCAGCGCACCGATGATCCCCCAGAACAAGACTCGATGCTGATATTGTGCGGCCACATTGAAGTACGAGAAAATTAGGAGGAAAACGAATACATTGTCGATACTAAGCGACTTCTCGATAAGGTAGCCGGTAAGAAACTCCAACGCCGCCCCCGTACCACGGCCAGGCAAAACAGTCTCATATCGATAGTAGACAAAGGCCATGAATGCCAGTGCCAGAACGATCCAGACAGCAGTCCAGATAAACGATTCGCGAACGGTCACAACGTGGTCATGCCGATGGAAAACCCCCAGGTCCAGTGCCAGCATTCCGAGCACGAATACGATAAACCCGCCGTAAAGCAGGGTCTGATTCTGCAGGTAGACTTCCATTACTCCAGAAATATAGTATCACACTTGCGATTCATGAAATCAAAATCTTGGCATTCCCTTAAGATGCTGCCTGACAGGCATTTATATGATCCACGTCCCGCGAAAGGATTATCACGAAGTCGGTAAGCCCATTGGCGTTTTTGTAGCGTGTTCGCCACGTCCGCTAGAACGCGCCGCTATGAACGAAAAAGCCGATCCAATTGCATCCACCGTTCTTATGGAGCTCATGGCGGAAATACCCTTTGCGCAGTAACCGGGAAGTCCGTTAAGATAGCCGTTGAATTGTCTCTCTGAAGCTGCTATATTACAAGTTAGATTATGGCAAGTATTGACAATCCACTATCTGGTGGCCGGATCGGTGAACCTGATGCTGAAAGCGAAAGCGCCCTTCCTGTAGAGTTACGGATCCGTCGTCTGGTCAAGGATCAGTTGTATGGCGTGTTGTGCACGCAGAGTGACGGACAACCCTACGGATCAATGGTAGCGTTTGCCTTCACCGAAGATCTCAAGCATGTCGTCTTTGGAACGCCCAAGGCTACCAAGAAGTACAAAATCCTGACGGCCTGCAGGAATGTTGCCCTCGTTGTGAACAATATGAACAGACACCCCAACGATCTGATGAAGGTTGAGGCTTTTACTGCAACCGGCAGAGCCAGCGAGATCACTCCGACTGAGCCAGCCACTCGGTGGGCTAATATGCTAGTGCAGAGACACCCCTACCTCGAAGCGTTCATTTTTTCGCCTTCAACAGCTTTGTTCGAAGTTGAAATAGGACGGTACTTCTTCGTCCGGTCGTTTCAAGATGTCATACAGTGGGAGCCTTCCACTGATGGTGTCCAGTGACAGAAGGAGCCATTCCGTGACCCTCGGTGCCCTACACCATGTTGAACTCTACGTCTCTGACTTGAACCGGTCGATTGCATTCTGGAGCTGGTTCCTTGAGAGCCTCGGCTATGAACTCTACCAGTCTTGGGAAAAGGGTCGAAGCTGGAGATTGGGCGACACCTATATCGTTCTTGTGCAGACGGAGCTTCGCTTTCTTGATGTGCCTTACCATCGCTGTCGTGTTGGCCTCAATCACCTGGCCTTTCACGCTCGTTCTCGAGAGCACGTCGACAATGTAACTGCCGAGTTGCGGCGGAGGGGAATTAGCATCCTCTATCAGGACCGGCATCCCCATGCCGGAGGCGATGACAACTATGCAGTTTTCTTTGAGGATCCCGACAGAATCAAAGTTGAACTAGTGTGGTGTCCCTAACGCTTCTTTACAGCGATCGATTTTTCGGAGGATCATATTTGCGTTTTTGGTCCAGCGAAAGACGGTCGGTTTCCGGTTATGGTCTCTGATATAGTCGTTGATGGCGGTGATTAGTTGTTTGACCGAGGTAAAGGTTCCACGGCGGATGCGCTTCTGCGTGATTTGCGAGAACCAACTTTCCACCAGATTGAGCCAGGAGCTTCCCGTAGGGGTGAAGTGCAA
>JAPLUR010000105.1 GCA_026397505.1 Candidatus Zixiibacteriota bacterium | reverse complement strand
TATATAAATTGGCTCGCCGAGGGGAACAGGTGGAAACGCCCGAGAGAGAGATTGAAATCAATGACATCAACCTGACCAGATTGAACCTTCCTTTTATCAGTTTCGTCGTTTGCTGCTCCAAAGGAACTTATATCCGCGCCCTGGCCAACGAAATCGGCGACAGAATCGGATGCGGCGCATATTTGTCGCGATTGAATCGCGTGCATGTGGGACGCTTTGAACTAAAGGATGCCTTAAGCCTTAACGAAGTTAAATATTACCGGCAGGCCGGAACCTTGAAAAGATATGTCAAACCCATTGAGGAAGTTCTCGCTTTTCCCGTTATTAAAGTGACCGAAGCTTTCGCCCCTTTCATTTTATCCGGCCGTCAGCTACGCGCGAAGGATGTGGTTGAAATCGTCGGAGAATTCCGCGCCGAGGATCATGTCAGCTTGATGGATCCGGGCGGAAGAATCATGGCCGTGGGCAAACCGGGAAAGCATTCCGCGGAGATTAAAGACCTGAAAGGGGAGAGCTTCTTTAATTATGTAAGGGTGTTAAATTGAGTCTGCAGATTATTAATGGCATCCAGCATTATTCCTCCTTCGAGGCAAAGACTATCGCCACGATCGGCACTTTCGACGGGGTACACCTTGGACATCAGGCTATCCTCCGGCATTTGATACTCGCCGCCGAAAGGCAGGGAGCCACTCCTCTTGCAATTACCTTTGAACCGCATCCCCGCGTCCTGGTCACACCCGGAAGCGCTCCTCTCTTGCTTACTGTCTGGGAAGAGAAGATGAAACTGTTCGAGAAATATATGGAGGGACGCCTGCTTGTTCTGGAGTTCAATGAGGCTCTGATGAACATGACGGCCGAGGAATTTACTCGTGACATTCTGCTGGAGCGGATCAAAGTGCAGAAACTCATCGTCGGATACGACCATGCGTTCGGCAAAAATCGATCCGGCACGATCAATGATCTTGTTCAATTGAGCCGCAAGTACTCATTTGCGCTGGAGATTGTCGACCCCGTGATCGTAGAAGGCAAACCGATCTCGTCCTCACGCCTTCGACGCTTGATTCTGGAAAATGATTTGTCCCGTGCCATCGATATGCTCGGGCATCACTACCCCATCCGGGGAAAAGTCATCCGCGGAATCGGCCTCGGACGGGAGCTCGGGTTTCCAACGGCCAACTTGAGAGTCCCCGAGCGAAAGCTTCTGCCCGCCGACGGAGTTTACTCTTGCAGCCTGGAGCTGGCCGGCAGGAAATTTGACGGTATGATGTTTATCGGGCAGAATTATTTCAATCCCGACGCCGGAATCTCTATAGAAGTGAATATATTTGATTTTGATGAGAACCTCTACGACAAGGAATTGTTCTGTTATCCGGAGACTTTCCTGAGGGAGAATAAAAAATATGACAGTACCACCCAGCTGGTGGAACAGATTAAAATTGATAAAGAAATTGTGCTGAGAATAAAGAACGAAGGAGAAAAAAGAAATGTCGGTTAGCAAAGAAAAGAAAGCCGCAATCGTGGGTGAGCATCAGCTTCACAGTAAGGACACCGGTTCGCCGGAAGTCCAGATTGCCATTTTAACCGAAGACATCAACACTCTTACCACGCATTTGCAGGCGCATCCCAAGGACTTTCACAGTCGTCGGGGACTACTCATAAAAGTAGGAAAGAGAAGACGTCTTCTCGACTATTTAATGGATCGTGATATTGAAAGTTACCGTCATATCATATCGCAGTTGAACATCAGACGGTAACGCAGGAGTTTAAATAATGTTACATAGTGTAGAATTGGAACTGGGCGGAAAAAGACTGCTTCTCGAGACGGGTAAAATTGCTTTGCAGGCCAACGGAGCGGTTACTGTTAGACTGGGCGACACGCTGATACTCTCGGCGGTTTGTGCCTCCGATAAACCGGTCGAGGGTCAGGATTTCTTTCCCCTGACCGTCGATTATCGCGAGAAAACATATGCGGCCGGTAAAATCCCGGGTGGATTTTTTAAACGCGAGGGAAGACCATCCGAAAAAGAGATTCTTTCAATGCGCATCGTTGATCGGCCGATCCGGCCTCTTTTCCCCGAGGGATACCGCAACGAAGTGCAATGCCACAACCTGGTTCTATCGGCCGACCAGCAGAATGACGCCGATATACTGGGAATAACAGGAACCTCCGCTGCTCTGGCCATCTCCGATATTCCCTTTACCGCCATCATCGCCGCGGTCAGAGTGGGCCGGGTCGCCGGTCAATTGATCGTCAATCCCACTTTCGCAGAACTGGAAGAGTCGGATATCAATCTCACTCTGGCTGGATCCAAAGACTCGATCACCATGGTGGAGGGCGGGGGACGCGAAATTTCGGAAGCCGATATGCTGGAAGCGCTGGCCTTCGGTCATGAGAATATCAAGCAAATAGTCGCCAAAATCGAGGTGTTGGTGCAGCTGGCCGGAAAGCCGAAAGCATCGTTCACTTCGGTATCGGTCGATGAGACGCTTAAGATCAAAGTAATCGGGATGGTACAGTCACGGCTTGATGATTACAACCGCATCGCCGATAAAGACCAGCGTCGCGATAGCAAGAAGAAACTTGCCGATGAGATCTTCACCGCTCTGGCCGAGGAGTTCCCCGAATCGGAAAGAACCATCGCTAATGTGATTCAGGATGTCGATGCCACGGTCATGCGTCGGATGATTGTCGAAGAGAATCGACGTATCGATGGGCGTGGACCGGATGACATTCGGCAGATTACCTGTGAGGTGGGCATTCTGCCCCGCACGCACGGTTCAGCCCTCTTCACCCGCGGTCAAACTCAGGCCCTGGTGGTCATGACATTAGGCACCAAGATTGACGAACAACGAATCGATGACCTCGAGGGGGAATCGACCAAGAGCTATATGCTTCATTACAACTTTCCGCCTTTCGCCACCGGCGAGGTTCGTCCCATCCGCGGCGTCAGCCGTCGCGAAGTGGGACACGGCGCCCTGGCCGAACGGGCCCTCCAACCGATTATACCGGTGGAAGAGAAATTCCCCTATACTATCCGCATCGTATCCGATATTCTGGAATCGAATGGTTCCTCTTCAATGGCTTCAGTCTGCGGCGGCTCTCTGGCTATGATGGATGGCGGCGTCCCGATTAAGTCGGCCGTGGCCGGCGTGGCCATGGGGCTTATCAAAGAAGGGGAGAAGGTTATCGTTCTAACCGATATTCTCGGCGATGAAGATCATTTCGGCGATATGGACTTCAAGGTGACCGGAACCGCCAAGGGAGTTACGGCATTCCAGATGGATATCAAGATGACCGGAATCGACTTGGCGATCATGGGTGAGGCCCTGGAGAAAGCCAAAAACGCTCGCCTCTTCATTCTGGATAAAATGAATGCCGTGATGCCGAAGAGCCGCGAGGAGCTTTCGGCTTATGCGCCGCGCATTATAACCTTCAAGATAAAGGTCGAACAGATTGGCGCGGTGATCGGCCCCGGCGGCAAGATGATTCGCTCCATTATCGAAGCGACCGGCGCCAAGATTGATATCGAGGATGACGGTACGGTGCTGATTGCAACGGTTGACGGTGAAGCGGGCAAAAAGGCCGAGGAGATGATCAGAGCCATAGTCGAAGAGCCCGAAATCGGCAAGGTGTATAGCGGAAAGGTCCGCCGGATCACCACTTTCGGCGCCTTCGTGGAAATATTGCCCGGTACCGACGGCCTGTTGCATATCTCCGAAATCGATCACAGCCATGTCGCCCGCGTCGAGGATTTCCTGAAGCTCGGCGATACCGTGGAAGTGAAAGTCATCAATATCGACCCGGAAGGGAAGATAAGACTTTCCAGAAAAGTCCTGACCAAATCGAAGGTCTAGTCGGCAAAGCAAGTGAAGTCAGATAGTCTTTATCATAAGACGGTAATGGCTAATGGGCTGAGGGTGGTTACGGAACGAATGCCCTCAGCCCGTTCTATTGCCATTGGCGTCTGGGTCGATGTCGGTTCGCGGGATGAGAACAAAGACGAAGGCGGTTTTTCTCATTTCATCGAACATATGATGTTCAAAGGTACCAGGATCAGGAGCACAAAGGAGATTGCCTCTTATCTTGAATCCCTGGGCGGCGTCCTTAACGCTTTCACCTCGCGGGAGCAGACCTGTTTTCATGCCACCGTGCTCGATGAGCATCTCCCGCAGGCGGTCGATATTATATCTGATATTATGACCAACTCCACTTTTAGCCATGTCAATATGGAGCGCGAAAAGAGAGTCGTCATTGAAGAAATAATGGAGGTGGAAGAAGCGCCAGCGGAAATGATTCACGAACATTTCTCAGGTTGTTTCTGGAGAGGCCAGCCGCTGGGACGTCCTATTCTGGGATCCAGGAAAGTCATCCAGTCTCTCACGCGCGAGAAACTGGTCGGATATTTTCGGAAACATTATCGTGCGGGCAGAATCGTCATATCGGCCGCCGGTAACGTCGCCCATCGGAGATTGTTGGGTCTGCTGGAAGGCAAGTTCTCTTTTCCTCCCGGCGATAAAGGTAGGGGAGAGCCTCCGCAAATGCCTGACAATTTCTCTCTCAGGTTTTTCAGAACAAGGGCCAATCAAACCCACCTCAGCCTTGGTTTCCCCGGCATAAGGTTTGACCAGCCGGAGAGAAACGCCATTCTGGCCATGCATACTCATCTCGGCGGCGGAATGGCCTCGGTGTTGTTTCAGAAGATTCGCGAGCAGAAAGGTATCGCCTATACGGTTTATACTTTCGTTGATTTCTATCATGACTGCGGCGTCGTGGGCGCTTATCTGGCTGCCGACAGGCGACGTCTCTCTTCCGCTGTTGATATCATGATAAGAGAATTCCGTAAGACTAAGAAGGATCGCATTCCCTCCTTAAAATTGAGCCAGATAAAAACTCAGATGAAAGGAAATCTGGCTTTGAGCATGGAATCAACCAATACGCGTATGAACCGTTTGGGTCGACATGAGCTTATGGCCGGAAAGTATTTCGATCTGGAAAAATCCCTGCGGGCCATCGATAAGATTAAAGCTGATGACATTGTGGAAGCGGCACGACGGATTTTCGATCACGAAAAAATGACAGTGACACTCCTTGGCCCGGCTGGCGAAAAAGATCTCAAAATGGTTGACTGGTTCCTCACCTGATAAATCATTAATCCGGTTTGATATGGCCATTCTTACCTTCCACCATATTACCGATGACCTCCCTCTGGGGCTGAATCAGTGCTCCGCCCGAAGACTGAAGACAATTCTCAAAGCTATACTTGACTCAGGCTTCAAAATAATCCCTCTTGCGGAATATGTCATTGCCGAAGACAACTCGAAACTGGTCGCCATTACTTTTGATGACGGTTATGAATCGTTTTATAGCGTCGCCTTTCCGATTTTTCAGGAGATGAATATGCCGGCCGCGGTATTTGTGCCTTATAATCATATAAGTAAAACGAACAGCTGGGACTATACCGGCCGTCTGCGTCAGATTTCTCACCTGTCAGCCGAACAAATCAAAGCGCTGAGTGATTCGGGCATTGAAATCGGTTCGCACGGACTCAGTCATATCAGTCTCAAAGGTCTCTCCAATCGTCTGCTTCGCCTGGAATTGGAAAAATCTAAGAAAGGATTGGAGGACATAACCGGCCGCGAAATAAAATTCATCAGCTATCCTTTTGGACGATTCAATGAAAAAGTGGAGAAATTCGCCCTTGAGGTCGAATACTCCCGCGGCTTTTCTCTGTCTTTCCTGCGAAAAAGCCCTTCCGGTTTCACTTTGCCGCGCCATGCCGTTTATATAACCGACACTCCATATTCGGTCCTGAATAAAACCGGCTCCGGAGTGATGGCCCGTCTGGAACGGCTCAAAGGGGCGATCATCAATACCTATGCTTATGGCACCATTTTCCTTAACCGGCTGCGGCCCGGCCACCTCCATCGGCCGGACTAATAACTTCGCCCATTCCGCCGAAAATTCTTGATTATATGGAGGAGTTGATATAAATTCAGTTTTTCGAATCTGAATAAGCTAATGGATGGTTGAAATTTATGCAAAGTCATGAAGCCCGGAATTTAAAGTATAACTTCAAAGAAATCGAGAAAAAGTGGCAGGAAATTTGGGATAAAGAGGAACTCTATAAAGCCCCTGAGAAGCCGGGAAAGGATAAGTTTTATATGCTGGTGATGTTCGCTTATCCTTCCGGCGACATTCATATGGGGCATTTCCGCAATTATATAGTGGGCGATGCCGTCGCGCGGCGTCAGATGATGCATGGGAAAGATGTCCTGCACCCCTTCGGCTGGGATGCTTTTGGGCTTCCTGCAGAACGAGCCGCTATTAAGCGGGGCCTTCACCCTGCGGAATGGACCAAACTGAACATCGAAGTCTCCCGAAACACCCTGAAGAAAACCGGAATATCGTTTGACTGGTCGCGCGAGGTGTCCTCGTGCGATCCCGAATACTACAAATGGACGCAGTGGATGTTCGCGCGGCTCTTCGAGCGCGGCCTGGCTTACCAGAAAATCGGTTGGGTTAACTGGTGTCCCGAGGATAAGACCGTTCTTGCTAATGAACAGGTGGTCAATGGCAGATGCGAGCGGTGCGATACGCCGGTGGAAAAGCGCGAACTGAAACAGTGGTACTTCAAAATCACCGATTATGCCCAGAGACTGATCGACGATCTCGATAAACTCCCCGGCTGGCCGGAAAATGTCAAGACGATGCAGAAAGAATGGATTGGCCGCTCAACCGGAACTGAGGTCGATTTTATCATCAAGGAAACCGGCGAGAAACTGCCGATATTTACCACCCGCCCCGACACTATTTTCGGCGTGACTTTCATGGCCATCGCGCCGGAGTCTCCGTTGGTGGACCGATTAAACCTGCAGGGTGACTATAAGAAAAGGGTCGAGGATTATAAAAAACAGGTCATGATGAAAGCCGAGATCGAACGAGCCTCGGTGATAGGGGAGAAGGATGGCGTTTTCACCGGCAAGTATGCCGTCAACCCGTTCAACGGCCAGGAAATTCAACTCTGGGTGGCTGATTATGTTCTGGCCGGCTATGGCACCGGCGCCGTTATGGCTGTCCCGGCTCACGATAGCCGCGATTTCCTTTTTGCCAAAAAATATGGAATCCCTATAGTAGTGGTTATCCATCCCGACAAGAACACCTCCCTCGACCTCGCCACCATGGAAGACGCTTACACCGATTATGGCGTGATGGTCAACTCCGGGATATTTGATGGTCTGGTCGGCGAGGAGGCTATTAATAAGGTCACTGAATATGCCGCCGAAAAAGGTTTCGGGCGGACCAGAGTAAACTATAAACTGCGGGATTGGCTGATTTCGCGCCAGCGCTACTGGGGCGCGCCGATTCCGATTATCCATTGCCCCAAATGCGGCCAGGTCGCTGTACCTGACAGTCAATTGCCGGTCCTTCTGCCGCAGGTAACCAATTACCTTCCCAAAGGCCGCTCGCCGCTGGCCGATGTGCCGGAGTTTATGAATGTAAATTGCCCCAAATGCGGCGGCCCGGCCGAGCGGGATCCCGATACCATGGATACTTTCGTCTGTTCTTCATGGTATTACCTCAGGTACTTAGACCCGCTGAATGATAAAATGCCCTATGGCCGAGACAAGGAAGCCGCCTGGATGCCGATCGATAAATATATCGGAGGTATCACCCATGCCACCGGTCATTTGATCTACTTCCGTTTCTTTCACAAATTTCTGAAAGATATCGGTTGGGTCAGAGATGATGAACCGGCGACCGTTCTTTTTAATCATGGCATGGTTCTGGATGCCCGGGGCGAAGTCATGTCTAAATCCAAAGGAAATGTAGTGTCACCCATTGGCCTTATGGATATGCGTGGCATTGATATTACGCGGCTGGCGATGTTTTTCACGGCGCCGACCGAGAAAGAAGTTCTTTGGACCGAGGATACTATGACCGGCGTGGAGAAATTCGTCATCAACCGCTTTTATCCATTGGCCGGTTTCTATCGCGGCACCGATCCCGACTTAAAGTATCACTTTAAATTAGGCGATTTGAATGAATATGAGCGAAATATCTATATTAAACTGAATCAGACACTGAAACGTTGTGACGACGACTATGAGCGTCTTCAGTTCAACACCGCCATTGCGGCTCTGATGGAGTTGCTGAGAGATTTCGACCCGGCTAAGATTAAAAGCGACAGGCTCAACGACTATATAATCCTTAAGGCGATTCTTTTGATGGCTCCAATGGCGCCGCATCTGGCCGAGGAAATGTGGCATCTCTGTGGCGGCAAGAATTCGATTTTCAAAGCCGAATGGCCGGATTACGACCCCGAAGCAGTTCATTATAATACTGTCAGGATTGCGGTGCAGGTTAATGGGAAGGTTCGTTCGGAGATAGAAATCCCCAGAGATTGTCCGGAAGCCGAAGTATTCCGACTGGCCTCAGTCGATAGCCGGGTAGCTGGATATTTGGCCGGGAAGACGCTGATTAAGAAGATTTATATTCCCAATAGGCTAGTGAATCTGGTAGTAAAATAGGTTTCGTGGGACTGAGGTTTGGAAAAGGATATTTGACTGTTTATAATAGTTAACATAATATATCTTTAGGGACACACCCCTCGCTCCTTATTTGAATGACTTGAAATACTCAATCATCAAGTAACCTATAATTGCGGAGATAACTCCCACAATCAGTCCAATAATATAATCCAGATATTTACCCCTTCTAAATCTTTCCGCCACCGCCTCTGCCTGTTTCTCGGTAATTGAAGCAAGGTTACGGTATCGGTCGATTTCAGCTAAAAGCTCGTGTTGCTTTTCGTTCATTTTCTGAAGCTCTGTATTTTTCTCTTTAATGCCGGCCAAAAGAGTATCTATCGCGGTTTCAATTTCATTGCCTTCATCCTTCACTGACCTCTGAACAGCATTTAGCGAAGCTCTGATATGGTCAAGGCGCTTCTCTATAGCCGATATATCAAGACGCTGCAATTCTAATGCTGCTAATTCAACTTGTTTTTCTCCTGTTCCTCGCAGTTTTGGAATCACAGCATAGGGGATAGCAAATAGCAGACTCAATATTGACAGGCAAAACAATCCAAAGTAAAGAGCAAACATCCATTCTGGGGCGGCTATGCCCAATAAGGATGAAAATGTAATCCTTATTATCAATACAATATAGAAAGAATATGATATTATTGCTGTAGCGTAGCCATATATACCGCGGCGGCGCCACGCCAGAGGAGCAAGGGCGGCAGCCGTCAGAGGTATGGTAAGAATTAACATGGTTAACCAATCCGATCGCCACCTGGGCCCGTTAGCTTCTGCCAGAATCAATAGGATGACATATAGTGTAACACAACCCCATGCCGCAAAAGGCATGGCGCGATCTATTATTTTATTTCTATATGATAGAATTCCCATTTATGAAAAAGATAAGCAAAAAACCCCCTTAATGTCAAAAGCTTTCTGATCGTTCAGTTCAGTGGGTAATATCTTTATAAGTGTGTAAAAACGACAAGAGGTGTATCCTTAAGATTTACAAGCTGATTCAAAAGGAGACACCTAATGTCGTATAACGAGTTAGATTTTAGCAGGAGAAACATAGTCTTTGCGCTTTCGGAAGT
>JAPLUR010000104.1 GCA_026397505.1 Candidatus Zixiibacteriota bacterium | reverse complement strand
ACTTCCGAAAGCGCAAAGACTATGTTTCTCCTGCTAAAATCTAACTCGTTATACGACATTAGGTGTCTCCTTTTGAATCAGCTTGTAAATCTTAAGGATACACCTCTTGTCGTTTTTACACACTTATAAAGATATTACCTCTTATTCTTCCAATTTCCTTTCCGGAACCAGAAAAAGAGAATGACCGCCTTAAAGAATGAAGTGATAGTCAAAGTCCACCAGACACCGTTAATACCGATATTCAGGACGAAACAGAAAAAATAAGCCAGCGGCAGTCGCGCAATCGACCAGGGGATGGAGACGACCATCGGCGGGATGGTATTACCGGCGCCGGAGAAAGCCCCTTCCAGCACGATTTCAATCCCCATGAACATCTGCGACAATCCCAGAATGAAGACATAATCCCGGGCGATGGCGTGCACCGCCGGGTCCGAGGTGAAGGCGCTGGTGATCACTCCGGGAATAGAGACAAAAATGACGGAAACAACAAATGTCTCGAGCGCAATGATTTTGACCGATCCCCAGGCACATTTGGCGGCTCGCTCCGGCTGCTGGGCCCCCAGATTCTGCCCGACAAGGGTTGATGCCGCCACCGAGAATCCAAAAGCTACTAAGAAGGATAGAGATTCCAGCCGGTTGCCGATACCCATGGCCGCCCCGGCGGCATCGCCATAGTGATGAACAATCTGGATAATAAACCAATAGACAAAGACAAAAACGATATTCTGCATCGAAATCGGGATGCCGATTTTGAATATCTTGAACATTGTCTGCCAGTCCGGCCGGTTGCAGTACCAACCAGCAAGAGATACTTCCAGTCTTCCTTTGAGAATGAGAAAGAGGAGAATAAAAAAAGCGACGGTAATGGAAATCACGGTAGCGACAGCCGCCCCCGTTACGCCCATTTTGGGAAAGGGCCCCCAGCCGAAGATTAGAAAGGGATCAATGACAATATTCAGCAATAAAGCAATTACATAAGAATACATCGGTGACCGGGTGTCACCCGAGGCGCGGAAAATTCCGCCTAGGGCATCGTTAATATAGAAAAAGGAGACGCCCAGAAAATAGGTTCGCAGATATGGCACGCCCAGTTCGGCCACATGGGGGGCGGCTTTCATAAATTTCATTATATATGGAGTGGAAAAAAATCCGGCCAGCGAGAAAAAGATTCCCGCTCCGATGGCCATCTGGATCCCCTGTTTCGACACATAGGAAGCGTGCTCCTTATCGCCGGCACCGATGGCCCGCGATACCATGGCGGTGATTCCGATAACAATAATGGAAATGGTGGCATAAACAGTCCAGGTAACCACCATCGAGGTCGTGACCGCATCCTGCTCGGGCGTTCCCAGATAGCCAACCCAGAAATAATTGGCGACCGACATGGCGAATTCCAGGAACATCGCCGCCAGCACCGGCCAAGCCAGACGGAGGATGGTCGGATAAATGGGACCTTCGGTAATATGCTCTACTTTGGCCATGACATGGAAAATGACATTTTAAGAGCTATTGGCGGAAGAGGACAGGGCTGTTTCCGGCAGCAGAGAGATCATCACACATCTTCCTTGGAGTGAACGCTGACCATCGACTTCGCTCCGGCCAGCGAAACCAGAGCGGGAAAATGGTCGGCGATTATTTCAAACTCCCGGTAATCTGATTTTCCCTGTCCGGAAAGGGCCACCAGATAGAATGCCAGCGCAATCTCTTTTATTCGAAAGGGGCCGAAATCGGCGCCATTCAACTCCTTCTTTCCTTCAATCACCATGCCGTCATCAAGAACGCCGCATTTTATTCCCATTTTCCCCAGATTGGCCGCAATCTCCTCGAAGGGATTTCTCTGAACAAGGCTGGTCTCCCGAATGTCTCGAATGAGTGTCGTCCCCGGCCAGGCGGCGGCGATAACCGCCATAAGCGGCAACTCTCTCATCAGCCCCACGGCAATTTCGCCGGCGACCTTCTTGCCCCTGATTTCCGCATATTCCAGTTCGAGGTCGCCCCTCTTTGGCCCCTCTACTCCCCGCCGGTGAGTAATCTTGATATTGACTCCAATGGAACGCAAATAATGCATGAACCGACTCAGCCGGGCGCCAAGATAGATATTCGGGAGGACTAAATTTCCCTTTTTCAGGATACCGAGAGTCAACATGGCCTCGGCGGAAAAGGAATCGGAAGGGATATCGACAGTGCCGCCAGTCAGCCTGCACGAGGGATGCAGCATCATCTCCTGTTTATAGTCGGCCGCCTCACGGCGAATGCGTCTGCGCGGGTCGTGGGGATCTTCCACCCATTCCAATTTCGACTCCCTGATGGTCAGCCGCGCGCCGAAATTGATAAACAAGTTTTCCAGCGAATCTTCTGTCGGTCTTGTTTCCCGAATCGCAACCGAGCGACCGGAACTGATGCCGAGCATCAACAAACAATTTTTTAAATGGGGAAAACCAGAGGAGAGTTTTCGCTCGATCGGCCAGAGTTGGTCTGATTGATAGGTTATATTCCGGGATTCCCTGTCATGCTTCAATTCCACGCCGATATGCCGGAGATGTCCCAGCAGATCATCAAGAAACGGTTGATTTATGAAATCGTCATACCCGAGCGTGAACCGTTTTCCTTTCCCGGCCAGGAAACCAATAATCAGACTGAGGGTATATGAGTCGCCGTTGAAGCTGACCGATATATCATCGGGCCATACCGGCGATACGGAATTGTGTATTATGATTTCAGAATCGTCCCTGCCGATTTTGTACCCGAGCGATTGCAGGAACAAAACTGTCTGCCCGGTCTCCTTCCCCTGATTATAATTCCTTATCCTGGTTTCGCCGGCGGCGTTTGCACCGAGCAGCAGGGCCAGTTGTGTCAGGCGGCCGTCGCCGTCAAGCCTGAATTCCTGAGGAAAATGTTTTAAAGCAAAAATGATCTTATTCACGGGTATAAATCTTCCCTACATTTCTTCCGGTGCTTCGATTCCAAGGAGATAGAGCCCCTCTTTGACTACTATCCGGGCTGCCGCCACCAGAGCCATCCTGGCTTCAGTCAGATTCGTGTTATCGGAAATAATCTTGTCAATCCGGCCGGCGGCGTCTTTCCGTTGATAGACCGTATTGAAAGCCGAGGCCAGTTCCAGAAGGTATGAACTTATGAGGTACGGTTCATAGGCGATAGCGGCCTCCTCGACTAACAGCGGAAACCGATATAATAAATCCAAAACCCGGTACTCCTCGGGATGATCCAGCAGAGAAAAATCTATCTTCTCGGTGAGTTCCTTTCCATAATGCCGGATAAGAGATGACAAACGGGCATGGGTGTATTGCAGGTATGGCCCGGTCTCGCCCTCGAAATTGAGGACCTTATCCCACTGAAAATTGACATCTTTTTCTTTCCTGGTGGACAGGTCGGCGAATATCACCGCTCCCAATCCGATCTGGTGGGCGGTCTTATCGATTTCTTTCAGGTCCGGATTCTTTTCGACAATCTTCTCTCTGGCCAGGGAAATTGCCTTGTCGAGAACATCCTCAAGAAAAATGATATTCCCCTGCCGGGTCGCCATTACTTCATCCTCGAACTTTATCCAGCCGAATTCCACATGTGTCAGGCGATGAGCGATTCTCTTCTCGGCCGAAACATGCTCGGCCTCTTCCAGCAATTCAATTACTTTGAAGACCTGCTTGAAATGGTCGCGCTGTGCCGTCCCGACCACATAGAGCGCTTTTTCAAAATGGAATGTTTCCCATCGGTAGAGAATGCCGGCAATATCGCGTGTGGCGTACAGCGTGGCCCCGTCAGCTCGTCGGAGAAGACAGGCCGGGAGATTATATTTTTCCAGATTTACGATCAGAGCCCCTTCGGAAATCTCGGTCAGGCCGGCTTTTTCAAGACGTTTGATGGCGCTTTCCATCTTATCGTTGTAAAATGATTCCCCAGTCTGGTAATCAAAATGAACCCTCAGCATTTCATAAATTCTGTTGAATTCGGCCATCGAGTAATCTTTGAATTTCTGCCAGAGAGCGATCGCTTCGGGGTCGCCATTTTCCATCGCCTTGAAAGCATCACGAGCAGCATCCGAAAGTGAAGCATCGGCCTCTTCCTCTTTATGAAATCTTACGTACAGGTCGAACAGGGTCTTGACCGGATTTTCCTCCAGTTGGCTCGCCTTACCCCATTTGCGGTAAGCGACAATCGTCTTGCCGAACTGGGTTCCCCAGTCGCCGAGGTGATTTATGCCGACCGACTCATATCCCAGCTTATTGAAAATGCGGTACAGCGAATTGCCGATGGCAGTGGAGCGAAGATGCCCGATTCCGAACGGCTTGGCGATATTAGGCGAGGAAAAATCGATTACGATTTTTCTTCCGCGACCTTCAGTAGAAGAACCATAATTTTCTTTCTGAGTCCGCAGTGCTTCAAATGTAGCGGCCGCCAGAGCACCGGTAGCGATCCGAGCATTGTTGTAACCGCCGACTGCGTTGAAGGTCAGCGATACGTATTCCTCATTTTCTTTGACAAGCTTATTTTGTGCGTCAGTCAGTTTCTTGTTCAATTCTACCGGATTCTGCTTGATGATTTTGGTCAGCTCAAAAAGCGGCAAGGCGAAATTTCCCAATTGCGGATTTTTCGGCGTTTCCAATTTGTAGTACAACTCCTCCGGGTGGAAAGTAAAAAGGCCAGGGTTCACTACACGCCATTCCGGAAGAATTTCGCGGAAAGCCCGTGAAGTCAATTCGGCTATCTGTTCTCGAAATCTATCTTTCATCTGTTCTGTCCGTTTCAATCAAGCTGAAATAGATACAGTCATCATCCCGGTGCATTTCAAAGAAAAATTTATCATGTAGGTTTTTCTCATATTCGATACTCAACTCATGGTAGAGTCTTGCCAGAAATTCTTCGGGGGAAATGTTGTTATTCAAGGCATATTCCCGCGCCGGGAAAACGAAGCCTGAGCCGGCAGGCATCTGTTCAATCAGTATGGCATGAATGAGCTTTCCCTCCAGACGATAATCCGGGTATGCCTCCCGGGCGGCCTGATGCAATTGCCGGGCAAGCTCATCCCGGCTCAATTGGAAACGTTCAGCGTTCATGCTCAGGTCACCTCCACCATAAAACCGCCGCTGGTCTTCTTTTCCGATTTCCTGAAAAAGATATAATACAAAATCGCCGAGACAATGTAAAGTACAACCGCAATCAGGAGCGGCAGGGTATAGCCATATTTTTCGATAAGCCGCCCTCCTATGGCCGTGGAAATCATCCAGGAGCCGGTCCAGGCCAGAGTCATTAAGGCGTTGACCAGCGCATGTTCTGATTTTCCCACCATCTCCATGCTGAAATTGGAGCCGATCGGCTGAGCCATATTCATCAGCGCTCCTCTCATCAGGAACGCGGCAAAAGCCAGAGGAAGCGAATAAGTAAAAGCCAGGATGATCATGAAAGGGATAGAAACAAGCTCGGTCGCTACGATGGTTTTGACCATGCCGAATTTCCTGGCCATGACCGGCCCGGCAAGAATTCCGATAAGCATGGTAGTGTTGACGGCGAAAAAGAACAGGCCAATTTTATCGGGCGGCTGGCCGAAACGATCCCGAAAATAGAGATTCAGGAACGGGATAATCAATCCGGCACCGATACCAACGACAAACTGAGGAGTCAGGAGTTTCAGATACAGTTTCATCTGCCTTCGCAGAAGGGACAGGGAAAAATCGGCCTCGCGCTCTTCCCTGCCCGGCGCTGCCGTTTTGATCAGAGAGAATGGAATCAGCGCCAGCAAGCCCAGAAAGACTGCAATCATGAAAGTCCACTGATAAGCGCCGATCATGCCGTCGGTCATTTCTGATAAATGTGTGACCAGCCAGCCGGAAGTGAGCGAGCCGATCATGCCTGCTACCAGCATCACCCCGAAATTGAACGAGAAAATATAGGTGCGCTCTTTCGGCGACGAGTTTCGCATGAAGAAGGGTGCCGCGGCGATACGGTTGAAAGTCATCGCCATACCGGAAATAAATGACACCGATATCAATATGTTGGTTACGGGCAGGCGGGAAATCATCAAAAAAGCAGAGGCGTAGCAAATAGTGGAAGCAAGAAGAACCATTTTCAATTTTATACGGCGCAACACGAAAGCCGCCGGAATGGCAATAACCGCCGTTCCGAAAGCGCCCGCGGATAGAAAAGTACCGATAAATGACTCGTCGGCCCCGCGCTCTTTGAGATAGAGGTTGAAAAGCAACTGCCCGGCTGCCGCCGTCAAACCAATCAGAAAAGAACCGGTCAGGAACAATCTGACATTGCGGGTAAAAAGCCTTATGTGCCACAGATAATCGACTATGGACCGGCTGATTTTGCGCTTCAGAGACTTAAGCGGTGAGGACAGGATTACCCTGTCCCTGAGATCAGGTCCGATAGCGCTCATTTGGCTATCTTACTCCGAAATGATACTCGCCCCAGCAGATAAATTCGACCGGGCCGGTCAGGTAGATAATATCATCTTTTTCCGACCAGTCAATGAAAAGCGATCCCGCGGGAAAAATAACTTCCACCTGCCGCTTCAGATAACCATTGACTACCCCCGCCACAACGGCGGCGGCGGCGCCGGTGCCGGATGAACCGGTGGCGCCGGCTCCCCGCTCCCAGTCATTTAGAATCAGTTTGGAGTGACCGACAATCTTGGCGAACTCCACGTTTGTGCGGTGCGGGAAAAGCGGGGCGTTTTCGATATTCCGGCCGAGTTCTTTCCAGTCGAAATCAAAACTATCGACAAATATGACCGTATGGGGATTCCCCACTGAAAGAGCCGTGACATTAAGCGAGAGATTTCCGATTCTAATGGGCCGATTGATATGGAATTTAAATCTTGATTTGACCGGAACCAACCTGGTTTCGAAAATTGGTTTTCCCAGCGAGACCTTGATCAAAGATGAATGCCTGCCGGCCCTGATAATCTCGGCTTCGGATATCCCATCACCGCTTTCGATCGCTATTTTCCTATTTTTCGCACAGAAGGCATGATAATATGCGGCGGCAATCCGCAGACCATTTCCTGATTTCTCCGCCCAGCTGCCATCAGAGTTGTAAATATCCATTCGGCAATCGGCTATTTTCGAGCCGGTCAAAACTAGGATGCCATCCGCTCCCACCCCAAAATTTCTCCGGCAGATATCTATGGCCAGTTTATCAAACCGGTCAGCTCCCTTGCGCTTCTTGATCCGATCCATGATTATAAAATCATTGCCCAGCCCATGATACTTGGAAAATGCGATTTTTTTCATGCTGATTAAGATACTGATTTGAGAGGCTTTGTAAAGCAAAAAACCCCGCCATCGGGCAGGCGGGGCTTTGCATCATATTGCAAAAATCTACTAAAGACTGTCCTTTATCACTTTGCCCAGCCGCTTGATTCCCTCGACAATTGTCTCGGGGCCGGCATGGGAGAAATTCAGCCGCATCGTATTATCCCAGCGGCCATCAGGGTAAAATGGGGCACCATAAACGTACACCACTTTTTCCTCAATAGCCTTCGGCAGCATCTTCGAGCCGGAAACATGTTTTGGCATCTCGACCCAGATGAAAAGCCCGCCTTCCGGTCTGGTCCAGGTCAATTCCGAGGGGAAATTCTTCTCCATCTCCGCCAGCATGAGGTTGCGTTTTTCGCCGTATCCTTTGATCAATTTCTGAATTTGTCCCTCCAGCTTGCCGGCTCTGAGGAAGGCATAGATCATATATTGAGTAAAGGTGCTGGTGTGGAGATCGCCGCACTGTTTGACCCGCTCGAAAATCGGCATGACTTTCTCGGAGGCGTTCATCCAGGCGATTCGAAGCCCCGGCGCCAGTATTTTGGAAAAAGTCCCCAGAGAAATTACGATATCGCCGCCGATAGCTTTTAGCGATGGAACCGGTTTGCCGGCATAGCGAAGTTCGCCATAGGGATTGTCATCCACAATCGGGATATTATAATTCGAGGCTAATTCTACGAGCGCGTGTCGGCGCTCTTCCGACATGGTAATACCGGTCGGATTCTGAAAATTGGAGACGGTATAAATGAATTTGGGATTGTGCTTCTTGATAGCGTCCTCGACCTGATCTACCAGCATGCCGTCCTGATCCATTTCCACTGAAGCATAACGGGCCTGATAGAAATTGAAAGCCTGCAGTGCCCCGACATAAGTCGGATATTCCGTGATAATATAATCTCCCGGATCAAGGAAAGCACGGGCGCAGAGATCAATCCCCTGCTGCGAACCGGAAGTGATAAGGATATTCTCGAGTTTGGTGGGGGAACCGAGCTTGCTCTCCCGTTCCGCGACAGTATCACGCAGCGGAGTAATCCCCATGGAAAGAGAATATTGCAGCGCGTTGGATTTGAACTCATCAATAACCTCCATCGCCGCCTGTTTCATTTCCTCGACAGGAAACATCTCCGGCCCCGGATATCCGCCGGCAAAGGAAATAACGCCCGGTTTTGAGGAAATCTTGA
Organism: Candidatus Zixiibacteriota bacterium; assembly: GCA_026397505.1. NCBI lineage: Bacteria > Pseudomonadati > Candidatus Zixiibacteriota > Candidatus Zixiibacteriota bacterium. Next base: position 6,239 of record JAPLUR010000104.1, on the reverse strand, counting down.
GAATTTCTCTGATAATCGAGCTTTCCAGAGAAAGCACGTGCGGAGCATAATTCCATTTATCCGGCATTGCTTGAACCTCTTCAGCCAAATAATCTTTACTCATAATTTAATCCCGATATGAATAATATTGTGGTCATTCTAAAAGGAAGATAATAAAAAGGACAAAATTGTCAATTAGTAAATATTACCGCCTGGTCCCGGCCAGATGAATTACCGCATTTCCGTATCGGTCACGAATTTTATCAACCGCTTCACTACTCAAAACCATCTTTTCATTCCCGGAATCATGCCATAAATGAAACTGGAGAGAATCAGTTTTCTTTTCTAGGTGTGATACCCTTACCCCCAACAATCTCACCTTTATTCTTGTCCCGAATTCAGGGGGGATTAAACTCCGGGCGGTCTCATAGATAATCTTAGCCTGGTCGGTCGAATTCGATAAGGTCTTATCTCTGGTAATGGTCTTGAAAGAGGCGGAACGGATTTTCACTGTGACCGTTTTCCCCCAATATTCCTCACGCCTCAGCCTTCCGGCCACCTTATCCGAAAGCCAGAGCAGGGTGGCATATATCTTATCAATGTCGGAGATGTCTTTCACAAAAGTAGTCTCGTGGGACATCGATTTATCGTCGGGTAATTCATCGAGAGAATAGACTTCTGACGAACCAATACCTCTTGCCATTCCTCTTAGGGCCACCCCATTTTTCCCAAAGTATTTTTTTAGCTCCTTTTCGTTACTTTCGGCCAGTTCCCCGACCGTTTTTATCCCATTTTTTTCCATTGCTTCCCGGGTGGCTTTCCCCACTCCCCAGAGAGCATCTACCGACCGGGGATAGAATATTTTTTTAAAATCATCCCGGTCGATTATAGTCACACCATCCGGTTTGTTTTCTCCCGTGGCCATTTTAGCCATGAGCCTGGTCGGGGCGATCCCGACCGAACAGGTCATGGACAGCCGCTCTTTTATTTCCCGCTTCATCTGCGCCACCAAGTTTTCCACCGTGCCGAAAATTCTGTGGCAGCCGGTGATATCAAGAAAAGCCTCATCGACCGAGACCGGTTCCACCAAGGGGGAATAATGTTCGAATATTTTTATGAGCATCGATGCGGTATAGATATATCCCCCCAAATTTCCGGAGACATAGATACCATCGGGGCATAATCTTTTTGCCTGGGTCATCGGCATTCCCGATTTGACCCCGTACTTCCGGGCTTCATATGAGCAGGTGGAGACCACACTTCGGAAACGGGCATCGCCCCCCACTATCACCGGTTTTCCTTTCAGTTGGGGCGTGTTGCGGATTTCGAAAGCGGCGAAAAACGCATCCATGTCGACATGCATAATGACTTTCGCCCAGTCTTTAGTGCGGTCTATTCCACCCATATTTTGCTTATGACCCAACTGGTTTGACGTTCATCATAGGTCAACTGGAAGAAATTGGAGGAGGTATCGACCACGGCGTAGTGATGCACTTTATAGGCGCCGATATCGGTTTTCCAGTCGCCGGTGACCTCGCTGATTTTATAGACTCGTCCGTTCCACCGGAACCGCGCCGGCCGCATTTTGTGGTGATCGAACACCGCCACTACCTCTACCGGTTCATCCATATCCTGATACATATTACTTATTCAATTTCATCAGTCTATATCTTTTTGTAAGTCAGGAGTGATCTTCCCCTGTTTTATTGGACAGGTTATTAAGGTTGTTTGTTCGTTCGAAGTCAACCGGGCTGAGATAGTTCAGTGTGGAATAACGACGAACACGATTATAAAATACCTCCAAATAAGTGAATACGTCAAGTTCCGCCTGCGCCCGAGTCAAGAAATGCGAGCGATGCATACACTCCATCTTCAGCCGGGCGAAGAATGATTCCACACAGGCATTATCATAACAGCTTGTAGCCGCGGCGCTTGGCTAAGCGCCTATAGCGAGCCTTGTATTTCCCAGGGTTTCCCTTTCTATGCTTTGGTAGGGAATTACTATAGGTTTTGTCAGCAAAGCCAGGGCAAGCTTTCTTAACATCACTTGCCTTGAATGGCTCTCTCAGTTTCCCCTTTATTACTGCTTTCACGATTGAGGGATACAACTCATGACGTTTCATTTTCGTTCCTCCTCTCAAAAGCAATTTCTTTATAACCTGTGTATGTCGTCTGATAACCCAGCCAGCTTCTCACACTTGTCATTACCATTACAAGGTTTTTCGTCCTATACAAACTGTCTGTACTCGGGCAGATTTCCGATATCATTTCACTGCTTTGGGGTAATCTCAACCAATACTTCTCCAGTTATCGCACAACAATCTCAAGTCAAAACTGCCCCAGCTGAAATGAAGCAGGGCCGCGGTCAAGAGAGTGAGTAGCTTTTTTGCAGAAAAAGATTATCTGAATTGCTGTCGGAATGATCACCGAAACTTTTCTGCATATAGCACTTCAATAGTCTCGACTGAGTTTTTGTAGCCTGCGGTAGTCACATACTCATATATTCCACCTCTCCTCACAATAGCCTTGAAAATCTTGCCCGGTACAAGATTTCCCAGCTTAACATATGACGGGATAATGCAGTGGAAGACTCTGGGGGGGGACTGTATACTAACAAGAAACTCTCCTGCATCCAGGCGCTGAGTAATTTCGAGATAACCGCATATAAATACCCCTTCATCTCCTCCTAAAATCAGATTTTTGAAACTTCCAGGGTCATATTTCTTTACCGCCATGTCCCAGCTGCTTATCTCCGCAGGTGGAATTCTTTTCGCCTGTACATGTTCCAGATTATCTTGGGCATCAGCATTGCCCTGGTCCGCTGCCATCCGAAACCATTTTTCAGATTCAGCGTAGTCTCGGACGACACCCTCTCCCTTAAAGTACCGCACTCCCAATTTATTTTGGGCATCAGAACTGCCTTGGTCTGCCGCTTTTCGATACCATTTCACGGCTTCACCGTAATCCAGAGGAATACCACCTGTACCCTCGTAGTACATCGAACCCAGGGCGGCCTGAGCAGCAGCACAGCCTTGATCCGCAGCTCTCTTATACCATCTCACCGCTTCCTCAAAATTTTGACGAACGCCTTCGCCGTTATAGTATTTCAATCCTAAGGCCACCTGGGCCGCAGTATCACCCCGGTCGGCCACATTTCTGTACCATTTTTCAGCCTCAACATTATCCCGAGGAACGCCCTGGCTATCATAATACTTATCCATGTAGTGTTTGGCCTCAGCGTCGCCCTGATCGGCGGCTTTCCGAAACCATTTCACCGCTTCAGCGTGATCCTGAGAGACATTTTCGCCTTTGTAATATTTTAATCCCAAAGCGATTTGCGCGGGGGAATAGCCTTGGTCGGCGGCTTTCCGAAGCAATGTTACAAATTTAGCATAATCCTTACGAACACTTTGCGGGTAATCTGGTGATCCGTTGGCATAAATCAATCCTAAGGCAAGTTGGGCCGCAGCATAACCTTGATCGGCGGCCTTCCGATACCATTTTGCCGCTTCAGCCCAATCCTGAGAAACACCTCCCCCTGTAGCGTAACTCTGACCCAAATTATATTGGGCAACAGCGTTACCTTGGTCGGCCGCTTTATGAGTTCCTGCAGTTGAAATCTGAAAGGTGAGAACTATCACCAAGCCGCAGAAAGTAATTATCTGTTTTATTTCTTGTCGCCCCTTTAATTGGTATTTATTGTGCTTTATAAAAGCTTTATCGGTTTTATGCTTCAAAAACTTGACCTGCCCCCATATATCGGTGCAGCTTTGTAAGTCAGGAGTAGGTCGGGTTTCAAGAGAATCCGACGTGAGCCGGATGATTGAGAAACCCGACATCTTCAATTCATTCCCCATAATCATTCTCGAACGCCAAACCCAACCCAATGCCCCAAATCGCTTCATATAAACCCCGTCTATTTAAATCCATTTGTCGGGTTTCTCAAACGGGTTTGATAAATCAAACCCCTACAAAAGTTACACTGTCAGCAATCCCCGCAGCAGCGCCACCAGCGGCTCGAAACCGACCGGCAAAAACAACAAAACCAAAACCATCATCGCTATTTTCCCCGGTTTCATGGTATCCTCCGCAAAAGCCCGACCACCTTCCCGGCGATATAAAAATCGGGCGAATTCTTATCGACCCAGATAGGCTCAAAAGATTCGTTTTCCGGCTGAAGTTTTATCCTTCCCTCCTCCGGGAAATACCGTTTCACGGTCGCCTCATCACCGATAACCGCCACCACAATCTCCCCCGGCTCGGCCTCTTTCTGCCGTTTCACCAGAACATAGTCGCCATCGAAAATACCGGCGTTCTTCATCGACTCCCCCTTGACCCGGAGAGTAAAGGTCTCGCCGGAGGGAAGAAAACTGGTGTCAACCGCAATTTCCCCCTCGATATTTTCGATCGCGGTCAGGGGATTACCGGCCGGAACCGCTCCAACCAGAGGAATCCGCTTGATCGGGCCAGCCATGTTTCGCACCAGTTCAATCCCGCGCGAAATAAGTTTCTGCCGCCGGATATACCCCTTTTTCAGCAGCACCTCGAGGTGCGAGCGGACCCCGTTGGTGGAACTGATATTAAACTTCTCCCCTATCTCCCGAATGGTCGGCGACTTGCCGTACTCGGTGATCATCTTCTCGATATATTCGAGAATCTCTTTCTGCCGCCTGGTTAACTTTTCTCTGACAGTCAAGTTACCTCCTTATGGCCTATCGTTTGGTCGGTTTGACAACCCAAACGTCTGTTTTCACTTTTCATAATTATTCTACTGCACAAATGTTCAGATGTCAAGTGAAAATATCAGTTGATCGGCTCGACAGGTTAATATGTGATTCGGAAAATGTGACAATCCGCCCAAAAGATAATACCTCTTCCAACCGCGCCCGCCTCAAAAAACATATTGATAAATTGATCTAATTCCTTATAATTAAGGTTTAAATTTTTTTAGGAAAACCATTATGAAAATATTAGTTGTCGGATCGGGCGGGCGTGAACATGCCATCATCTGGAAACTCAAGCAGTCCCCCCTGGTCAGTAAGATTTTTGCCGCTCCCGGCAACGCCGGTATCAGCCTGATCGCCGAATCGGTGGATATCAAGGCCGATGACATAAACAAACTGGCTGATTTTGCCCAGAAAACCAGTATCGACCTCACCGTCGTCGGCCCGGAACTCCCTCTTACGCTTGGTATTGTTGATGAATTCAATCGTCGCGACCTGCGGATTTTCGGCCCCTCGCAGGTGGCAGCCGAGATTGATGGTTCCAAGGCTTTTGCCAAAGAGTTTATGCGGAAATACCATATCCCAACCGCATCTTTCCAGATTTTTACGGAAATGTCGGAGGCGATCGCTTTTGTGCGGGCGGCAGCCATGCCGATTGTGATAAAAGCCAGCGGGCTGGCGGCCGGAAAGGGAGTAGTTGTGGCCCAGAACGCCGAGGAGGCGGTTCAGGCCATCGAAAAAATCATGGTTCAGAAAGTATTCGGTGATGCCGGCAGCAGTGTCGTCGTGGAGACTTTTCTTGAGGGGCAGGAAGTCTCGGTTATGGCCTTTACCGATGGGAAAACGGTCAAGGTTATGCTTCCCTCGCAAGATCATAAACGGGTCGGCGATGGCGACACCGGCCCCAATACCGGCGGAATGGGCGCCTACAGTCCGGTCAATTTTATCGATGAGGCTACCATGAAAATGATCCAGGAGCATATTCTGGAGCCGACCATTGCCGGACTGGAAAAAGAGGGACGTAATTATAAAGGGGTATTATATGCCGGGCTGATTATGACTCCAGCGGGACCGAAGGTAATGGAATTCAATTGCCGTTTCGGCGATCCGGAGACTCAGGCGGTGTTGCCGCTGCTTAATTCCGACCTGGCCGACATTTTCATCGCCATTGTCGATGGCAATCTTTCTATCATAGATGAGTTGGATTGGAATCCGGGTGCCGCTGCCTGTGTCGTACTGGCCTCACGCGGTTACCCCGAAAAAGCTGAAACCGGAAAGAGAATTTTCGGTTTAAGAAACTACAGTGATATGAACTGCTATCTATTTCATTCAGGGACCAGGCGTGACGGCAAGAACTGGATCACCGCCGGCGGACGGGTGGTCGGGCTGACCGCGGTCGATCATGACTTGCCTTCGGCGCTCGCGCGAGCTTACGATGTTATCGATAATATCAAATTTGAGGGAATGATTTTCAGAACCGATATCGGCGCTAAAGCAACCAGCCGAATGAAGAGTTATGGGATTTAGAATATGGCT
>JAPLUR010000103.1 GCA_026397505.1 Candidatus Zixiibacteriota bacterium | reverse complement strand
GTTGCTCTACCACCTGCCGTTTCAGCTCCACACTGAACTTCCGTTTCGGATTCATGGCACCATCCTTTCCTCGTATCAAAATACCAATCCGTGCCAAATCCTCCTAACCTTTTGTGTCCAGTCTCAGGGGTGCAGTCCACTATCGGCTAGATTATCGTATATTATGTCGCTTTATAAATATATCGATATTCCATATTTTTGTCAATGAGATAATTGATTTCGGAGGTTGGACATTTACGCGCCTTGCGAAGATTTCGCCATCGGCTCAGCATTTCTATAGAAAGGCGATAAAGTTCTGGGTGGACTGATCAGACTCCGACGCCAATAGACACCGTCGCGGGCGCTCTACAGTTATGACGGAACTGAGAAGGAACACCCGAAAACATTCATCGATCTGTTTTATGGCCGTGAGGATTTGATTCGAACTCGGGAATTTTCGGGCTAAGTGTTGCAGAACCAAGCAAATATGGTTACATTAGTCCAAGCTTAGCAAATGTTCTGGCTGACATTCTTCTAACGGAATTAACCAAAGCAATGGATATTAAGGAACAATACGGGACAATTGGAATCGGCGCGGGCTGATGCCGTTGTCGTCCTTCAGTGTTCCGTGATATTCGTTGTCTCGAAGGAGCTTATAGCCTGGAGGTCAAACAGTCCGTTTTAAAGTAGAATACTGACAGGCCTTTTCGCTTCACAGATACTCACTTGTTCAACCACACCTCAGCCAAAAATTCAGTCCTCTCCCCTGCTTGCAGAATCGATACAATCATCAGGGAATAAATCGCCTTTTTAAGCCGTGGGGAATTGCCCCTATGATTGACCCGCTATATATACCGCCCTTTCAATATGAGGTCGAGTAAACAGCAAATGTCTCGTGTCGGTTTTGTTCCAATTATGACCGCTGGCAATTTTCTTTTATTCACCCTGCAACAAGACACGGCCCTTGGTTGAAATCTCACGCCATAATAAAAAAGAGGACAACCTTTTCGGCTGTCCCCTTTGCCTCATCGAGAGCTGAACTTATGGGCAAATCGGCGCCGGACCACCTTTATAAAGATAATTTATTAAATAGGTAATGTCCTGGATGCCTCTTAGCCCATCCCCGTTTGCATCACCTGCCTCCAATGGATTGGGCGCTGCCCCTCCCTTATAGAGAAAATTGATCAGGAAAGTAATATCGCGGATATTAACCAACTTGTCACCGTCGGCATCGCCGCAGAGATAATCCGGCTTGACCACGAGGCTCAAGAGTACTTCGGCGTAACTACCCGCAATATCGCCGGCTCGGGGCGTGAAATTTATCGTTGTGACCGCGTTGGGCGTTCCGGATACCTGACCATTCGGAGCAAGCGTAAGCCCGGTCCCGGAAAGACTGTTCAATGGGTCGCTCCAGCTGATTGTACCGGTACCATTCGTCGCTATGAGCATCTGGGAATATGGTTTCCCCTGGGTTCCGTTAGGTAGCGTCGCGGTCGTAATCTGAACCGGTGCATTTATGGTTATATCGAAAGCCTTTTCCTGAGCATCTCCCGCCAGATCGGTCACCTTCGCCATAAAGTTAATCTGTCCGGCCGCCAATGGTGTCCCTGACACTACTCCCGCCAATGATAATGAAAGTCCCGTTCCAGTCAGGGAGGAATTCTTGTCGATCCAATTGATGGGCGTTGTTCCTCCGGATGCCGCCAGAGTCTGCGAATACGGTCTTCCCGCGGTCCACGGGGGAAGAGTAGCCGTTGTAATCGTAATATGCTGATTGATGGCGAAACTGAAAAGCTTTTCGCCGGTCATGCTATTTTCATCAGTGACAACAGCCGTAAATGAAATCGGCCCCGCCCCAACCGGGGTCCCCGAAAGCAATCCGGCCGACGACAATGACAACCCCGTTCCAACAAGGCTGCCCGTTTTATCCGACCAGGTCAATGTCCCGGTACCGCCGGCCGCCTGCAGTTGCCGCGAGTAAGGCAGACCGACCGTCCAGTTGGAAAGAGATTCGGTGGTTACATAAGGCGCGCTGGAATTGCAGCCATACACTTTGATTACTACAGCATCTACCGCCGCTTCGACCACGGAACCGGAGCCAAGGTCGGAGGCCTCAAAACGTAGTTTCATTTGATTGGTGAGCGTTATGAAATCGGACGCCCAAAATTCATGAACATACCAGCCGCCGGAGGCCTGCTCGACCGGGCCCACTTTTTCGGCCAGAGTCCAGCTGCCGCCGTTGTTATTGGAAATATAAACCTTGAAAGTGTCGGCGTTGGGGGCAGCGCCAAAATTATTGGAGTACCATCGGGCATAATGGATCAATCCGTCCCCTCCGGTCAGGTCGAAAGTGGGCGATACGAGATTCGTCGAGCCGCCGTCAACATCGGTATCGCCGGCGCCGTTGCCGGTCAGATAACACTGTCCCGTATGATCGTAGTCCGTCGGAGGATCACCCCGCTGGCCGCCTCCCGCCGGTGTGCCTCGCTGCCACTGGCCGGCCGTGGCGTTACCGTTGACCGTCCACCCTTTATCAGTCTCGAAATTATCGGAAATAATCGTTGTAACCGAGGCGGCAGCCACACAAATATTGGGATTTGATGTTTCGGGATCATAGAATGTCCCGCTTGAGGCTTCCTCAGCACTGACATAATACTCGATCTTGCTGCCACATGCAGAAGCCGGCAGGGTCGCCTCATAATGATTGCTGGAAATCTCCGTCATCGGAGCCGTACTGTAAGTGCCGCCATCTATCGAATAATGGAGTACTCCTGAACCGGCCACCGGAGAACCTCCCAGCGTTCCGCTCACAATCACCTCGAAAACTTGGGGTTGATCAGGCGGCATCATTGAGGGTTTCCCCAGCGGATAGCTGAATGCCAGCCCCGGCCCAGGTACCGCGACACCGACTGCACGCCAGGCGTTTGCCGTCTGCATCCCCCAGACGCCCGAAATATCAAGATCATTGGCCGCCGTAATAGTGCCCAGGGCGGCGTCGGCATACGCACTGCTGGAATTCCAATAGTAGCGATTGGCGCGATAAGCAACCTTAATGGCATTGGCGGCTCCGATACCGGTTACGGTCACATCGTGATGAGTGCCTCCATCCGACAGGAGGAAATACCATTTATTACCCACCCCGCTGTTGGTGTGGACGCCGCAATAATCATTCAAATACGAAGGAGTACAATTGACCACGTCGATCCAGTATGAATCCGAAGTCCCATAATAGTCGGGATCGCCGAACTGATGTGGGTCAGACATGGAACGGAAAGCCTGTCCGCTGGTGCGACCGTTCTCGCCCATCAGCCAATCGGGTGTATCAAGCGTGTCACGTGCCCACTCAAAAGCGGCCCCCATCATATCTGAAAATGACTCATTAAGCGCACCCGATTCCTTCTCATAGATAAGATTGGAGCAATTTTCCGTTACTGCATGTCCCCATTCATGCGCTATCACATCCGGGCAACCGGCCAGCGAACGCCATCCGGTCGAAAAACTCCAGACAACTATCCGGCTCCCGTCCCAGTAGGCATTATTATCTCCCTCACCGCTGTAATTCACTACCGTCAACATGGAGGCGCCACTGCCGTCATATCCATTGCGCCCCAGCGCTTGCAGCAGCCAGTCATAAACCTGACCCGTATACATATGCCCGCTCACCGCCGGCGCCTGCGATGCGTCAAACCAGTGATTGTCGGCATCCGTGGCCAGCGTCCCCGGAAGCGTCGCGCCGGCCACATTGGTACGAATATAATTACCCGATGGCATCTGTCCATCATGTCCGTGCGGATTGTTATTTATACGCCTTGTGTAATCGCTCATTTCATATGTCGAACCATTATTATGAGTGTCGATGTGGTGCAGGGTGTCGCCCATCACCCCGATTCCATCGCCGATGTCGTTGGCATCCATAATCCGATTGGCCCTAAAAATCACTGCGCCGGATACCGCCTCGATGAAATATTCCCAGCGACCAAGACGAGTATCGGAATAAAGAAAGAATCTCCAGCTCAAATACTGCTTCCCTTCCCACGGGAAAATGACCAACTCCGCTTCCCCCGGTCTCCCCTCTCCGAAAAATGTGGCCAGATCATTTCGGGCAATTGCTATCGCGTGATTGGCATCAAGCGAAGGTGTCACAGACAGATTTATATCCGCCTCATAATTGCCATTAACTGTTTTGAGAGCGCCGTCTGATGCAAAATGTGTGCGCATTTCGCCGCCGATTACTCTGATACCGTTATAATACTGCTCAAAAAGGAGATGCCGCATCCCCAGGTCATCTACCTCTGTTTTTTTCAATTTTAATTCATCGACCGGGTCGGACATCCTGAAAGCGCCTCTATTTTCCTCAAAGAATGAGATCGAGGCAGCTGCTTCACCACCCCTTGCCACCGGACGGACAAGATTTCCTTCGACATATTCCAGAATATTATTTGCATTTACTTGATACGTTTTTACATCGGGATTACCTCGAAGATGATTGGGACCGATTGCCCCCTCATCTGAATTAGCGGCAAAAGACAATCCGACAAGAATCATCAGGGTTGCCAAAATCAAATGGATGCGATTCATGATTCCTCCAGCAGTTAACGGCTTTTATTTATTTTCGACATTATATACGGCGATGTAAAGGCATTCGGAGTGTAATAAACACATATATGTCATCAATCTAATAAAAAGTAATGATTTGTCAACAAATGATTGCTTTGATGATGTCAATCCGAATTGGCGTGATTGGAAACGTGAGTCGATTGAATTCGCGGTAAGTCCGAATTATGGATTCTGCTCGACTTGTCCTCTTGCCGGGTCGGTGACAATGACCCTTATATCGATTGGATATCTCATCCGCGATTCCCCGAAGTTATCAGTCACAAATATTGAAATCGGGCACCAATTCCATTTGTCATTTTGGCCGTTCTCAATTCGCATTTTGGCACCCTATTTCACTGCTCACCAATATGTTAACATGTTTACATGATATATTACATTAAATTGAAAGGCGGGCGACTTTCCGGCTGACTGCGTCGTCCGCAAGAACACGCCCGCATTTACTTCTTTTCAGCTTGTCAACAGCCCGCGATCAACTGCCGACCCCTCTCTGATTGGATATTTTATCGAATAATTAACGGGAAAAATCGAAGGGGAGGTTTAAGACCTCCCCTTGGGGATTAGTGTATGGTTACTTCATCAGCATCATCTTCCTGGTAGCGGAGAACTTTCCAGCTTCTGCTTTATAGAAGTAGATGCCGGAAGCTACATTCGAGGCATCCCAGGTCATGACCTGCTTGCCAACGCCATAGCCATTGAATCCAGCAACCTTCTGACCGGCGACGTTATAGATCGACACCGTCCAATCGGAAGCGACGGGCAATGTCAGTTCTATATTCGTCACAGGATTGAACGGGTTAGGATAGTTGGAAATGCTGAACGCAGTCGGAATACTGACTTTGTAGCTGCTGCCATAATAGTCGACAGCGTCAACCGACTTCACAGTGCCGTTGGTGTTCAGAATATCACCTTTGCAGGTGGCACCCTTATCCATGCTGTAAACCAGAGCAACCGCGTTGCCGTTGAGGGTGCCGGTCATCAGAGTCATGTTGGAGGAGGCACCAGTGCCGAGTGAAACATCAGCCGCGCCGTTGAATACGAAATAGGCCGCGCCGAGTTCGGCATCGACGGTCACAACATTACCATCGAGACCGAAGTTAGCCGTGTTGGTATACGGAGACAGCTTCGCATATGGCACGGCGTCGCCGACAATCACACGAATCAGATAAACGAGATCGGCAACCGTCAACGCCATACCATCGGCGTTAACATCGGTAGCCGCAATCTGACCTTCAACGTTGACCGTGAAGGCACCCAGACCCTTAATGAAATAGTTGGTGAACACAACCGCGTCACCAATTTCATTGGCCAGGCCGTTCAGGTTGACGTCACCGCGAGCGTCGATACTGTCGGCGCAAACGATGTCGATACCACCATTCCAGAAATCGATAGCGCGCTTCGTTCCGGGCTTGCCGTCGCCGGGATTGGTTACGCAAATGGCCGGAGCGCCAAGATAGGTCGGCATTTCGGCGTCTGCCGCAATCGAAGCACCGCCCCAGAACTCAAAGACATCATTTGAAATAGCGGTCACTATCGTATTGGGATTCAGATCCGTTGACGGATGATAGGCGATAGTATTGTCGCCGCAATCCATCCAGTAGAATCGAATCGGCACATACTGGCATTCCAGATTCCGGTCGTTGGAAACAAGGAAATCCAATGTGAACAGGTTCATGTCATCAGGAACACTTAAATTTAGTGGATGATGCAAGCCATTGTTTTGCTCAGCCAGCGCCACCACACGCAGCAGACCGGACGGGCAAGCGTTACCGCAGTTGCCGTTCGGGCCGAAACGATAGATGAAATATTCCCACTGGTAGATGCCGGCCATGTCGAAGAGCGGGCCGCCATCGGCCCCCATGAATGTGAGAGCGGAGGCGTCATAAGCAATCAGGAAGTCAAAACCATATATTGGATCTGACCCCCATGTCTTTTTCACTTCGACCGATGAATGATGACCCTGCAACGCATTTTCTACCTTCTGGATCTTGATCTCATATTCCTTGTCAGGCGTCGCGATGAAGACTACCTCACACTGATCATAGCCGCCGGCACAATCAGTCACTCTGACCGTGAAAACAAAGGTGGTGCCAAATTCGCTCAGAGCCGGTGTAAATGTGAGAACGCCGTTACTCGAGATGCCGTAATTGCCGATCGCACTCGGAGTAACATAAACTGACCAGGCCTTGGTATCGCCTATATTGGCATCCGTGGCCGTGAAATGGGCGGTGCCCCCTTGACCACCGGCTATAAATGTTTTGCCGCAATCGCCGGCAATCACCGGATCGGTGTTGAGAACTACAATCCCCATTATGCAATGTTGTGTGGGTAAACCGGGCTTTTGACAAAAATATTGATTAGTGGCAACAACGTCTATGTAACGCGTTTGACCGACATCAGCGCAGGTCGGCTGCCAACTGAAAGCGCCCGCAGCCGTCACTGTCCCAACACCGCCCGCTTTGGAATAGATAATCGGGTCCTGTTCAATATCAATAGCCACGAAGTTGGCTGTCACCGGAACATCCCATTGGGTCGTCTTCTGCAGCGGGCAAAAGGAACCCGGAAGAGTGAAATTAGGGCACCAGACGCAACCTTTGCAAGCGTCTTCCACAGTGAAGCATTGCGTCGGAAAAATTGGCTGCGGATCATCGAAAATCCAGTCATAGGTAGTATTAATGGGTGAGCCCTGGCCGATGCAAATCTGACCATTAGTGACGGGACCGACAAGAGTGACACTATTGGCCTGGAACTTGAGAATCAGTTTCTCCACACCGTCACCGGGATATCCGACGGAGTTAGCGATGCCGGTGAAATTGAATAGGTCGGGAAGACTCCCATCCCAGCTCTCGGCGTAGGTTCTTCTAAAAACGTCCCAGTAAGCCTTGAAGCCAGCCTGGGCAAACTGTGAAGTATCACCCCAGGAAACGATCACATCAGTACCGGTGATCGAGAACGGGCTGGACCAGGTTATCCGGTTCGGCGAATCCGTGCTTTTGGCATAAACGTCAATGCTAAACGGCATGCCCGGATTGACCCTGATTTCTGATCCACTAAAATAGGCACCTGGCCCGGATGCTCCTGAACGGAACGTCAACGCCGCCTGGCTCTGACTGAATGCAAAAATAATAGCCAAAAACCCTAGAATAAACAATTTATGTCTCATAACCCTCTCCTGTCTAGCTTTACAAATAATTCCAGTTGGCATTTCTAAATCAATCTGCAACATTCCGTTGCGGCCATTACCTTCGTCAATCCTGGAGGATTGAAAAAAGTCGAAGTAAATTTAGGTACGAAAACAATATATCCAATATCATCTACTATGTCAAGAGATTTATTCCCCTTCCTGCTTGGCCCCCGCCCGGCAATACTCCAATTCAGATAAAGACGATGGATTGTGTCTTATTTCGGGTCTGCCCGCGCCCCTGCATTATTTGAGCGACTACTGCCCTTTATCTATGTCGTTATTCCGAAGAATACATTCTGTCCTCAAGTCACCTCCCCCTTAAAGGCATAATCTGATCACATCCTCCAGATAAAATCAAAGAAGCCCCGCCTTGAGCGGGGCTTCCAATAAGATCAGATCATCTCTTCCGACATCAATTCCTTAGCGGCAATCCGCAATTAATCAACCACTGATTACATGTCACGGGTAGCGGGCCACCCTTATACAGGAAATTGATTAAGTACGTAATATCCTGAATATTGACGATACAGCTGCCGTTCGGATCCCCCGAGCAGAGCTTGTACGGCGTCGGATTTGGACCACCCTTATACAGATAGTTGATCAGATGAGTAATATCCTGAATATTGATTATACCGCTGCCGTTGGCATCACCCGGTTTGCAGTCACACACAACCGGACAAATCACAATCGCCCATTCAATCATAGTCACAATAGGACCGCCCATATAGGGACAGCCAGGCGATGCCGGGTCGGTATAGTTCATATCCCGGAAATTCGAAATGTCCGTCCAGTAGTCGGGATAATCATTCAACTCGACCGTCGGAGGAAAAGGAGGAGGCGGCATGATAGGAATGGGGTTCATCAGCAGGTTATAGGAATCATGCTGTATCTGGCCGTGCGGCCCGGAAATGAACTGTGCGTCATTGTGCACTGAAGCCGGATGCGCTCCACCCGCCGGCGGCTCACCCTCGTTGTTATCGATATATGGGTCGGAGATACAAACTCTTACGGCAGTAGTGCAGACACCGGCGATTGTGACATAATGCCCGCCGAGACGGCAATATGCTCCACCCTGATTTTCGTAGAACCCCAGCAGAAGAATTACATCCTGCGATTTCAGGACCTCCGTTTTTATTAGATTGAAATCCGGGGCCGGTACCAAGTTGATGGTATAGGCTGCTCCCAGCCCGACTTTATTGAGCCAATTCTGAGCACCCGCCACCAGATTATGGATAAATGTCCCATTTGTTCCCGGATTGCAGTTGGCGTATACTGCTACGGAATCGACAAAGGGCATAACATTATTTGGGGAGTGGTCGTCGGTCATGAGCATTGTAAAATCACGGACAAGAGGATAATGATCGCTCAGCCCCGGTGGCGGAACCGGCATCGTCTCAAACTTCGAATCAAACCACCAGAAACAATTAGCCAACGCCACCGGCCCGCAGTATGACCATCCACCCGCAGGCATCCCATTCCAGCCGTTCTGCTTCTGGTCGAAATCCGGCATCCCGAACGGGGCATAATCGGGGTAAGAGGCTTTATAGTATTCGCAG
The DNA here is from genome assembly GCA_026397505.1 of Candidatus Zixiibacteriota bacterium. Classification (NCBI taxonomy): domain Bacteria; kingdom Pseudomonadati; phylum Candidatus Zixiibacteriota; species Candidatus Zixiibacteriota bacterium. The sequence goes on along the minus strand of JAPLUR010000103.1, from coordinate 10,421 downwards.
GTATCGGCGACCGGCTGAGTTGTCACAATCACATTAAGGCAGAACTCCGAGGCATTTCCATCCTTATCAATGGTGACGGCGGTCACATAATCCCCAACCGCCAGTGTCCCCGTGGTGATTGTCCATATCCCTGATGTATTTGGATTTATGGAGCTAATAAATGTCTCCCCTTCGCCGTAACCGGTCGGGTCGGTTTTCGCTTTGAAAAGTTCCACCGCTGCCTGATCCGGAGGGGAATCAATATTAATGGTGCCTGTAACTGTTGTAGTACCTGCCGCATAAATGGCACTGGTTATAACCGGGAAATTCAATTCCTGATTCGGACCGGTGTCCGGGTCGCCGAGATCATTGGAAGTCACACCATTGTTCCAGAGGTCAATGCCCAGCTCATTATTATCAAGGATCGAATTCTGGCTGATGACATTTTTGTCGGCATTAATTGTATTGATGCCATCCTCCCAGACTGCAACGCCGTCACGCTTATTAAAAACAATTCTGTTGCCGGGGCCAACCCGATTCCTGTCTGCGCACCCCCATTGCGTCGGACCATATTCACCGATAGCCACGCCATGATAATTATTGGGAATTGGAATATGGCCGGTCACATCGGCCCCTATGATATTATATTCAATAATATTCAGATAAGTCTGAATCGGCGGGGCCGGATAATACGGCAGGTTGTTATACCCCTGGATTCCAACACCGTCATAGTCATTACCCGAAATAAGATTCCTCCTGACAATATTGTCGTGCGTCCCTTCAGCCAGACAAACCCCTTCGTGGTCGTTGCCAAGATCGATTGTGCCGTTAATATCTGTGCCGATGAAATTACTCAGGATGTTGTTACCGTAGACGTCGCCTGGGAGCCTCGGGCCCATTACGGTCACCCCTTCGGCATAATTGCCGGAGATTAAGTTCTGAGTCACAGTATTGTTGAAAGCAAAACCGCCGGGCTGGTTGTCGATATAAACGCCGGCCCAGAGATTTATTGGATTGGTGCCGTTTCCTCTGTCCATAGTGCCGGTTACATCGGTCCCGATAAAATTGCAGTAAACAGTGTTAACCGCTGCTTCGGGGCTTCCGTTAATATAAATCCCATTCCCCTGGAATTTACCGATGACCAGACCCCGGATAGTATTCCCGTTGGATTGAATCCAGATACCATGAGAATTGCCCGCCAGCGAACCGTCAATTATGATCTTCAGACTGGCGGTCTGCGGCGGGTTGGCTCCCGCCCCGGCTCCCGGTTGCGAAAGACCGTCAATTGTCACTCCGGCCATGTCGGTCAGAATAGGCAATTGCGAAAGCGGCATGATAGTATGCGGACCCGGTCCCAGGATGCTAAAAGTAATCAAGTCCGTTCCCCCTGTGACATTGGCCTGCTGCATCGCCAGCCGAAGACTCCCCACACCTGCGTCATTAGTATTCGAGACAATAAAGTTTGCCATTGTGCCACTCGTCTGAGCGGACATAGGGTCGATGGCATCTTTCACATCATTCGCGGCCGTGGCCATATAGGCCGCCGAAAATGCCAGCACGACCACAAGAGTCAAATGGAATCGTAGCTTTGCCATAGCCTTACCTTCTTTCATTCTTTGGGTTTTCCACCCGATTTATAGGAATCCTAAAATAGATTTAGTAGTCAATCCTCCTCTGAAGACCGGCAAAATATAGCTTTCACCAGACTTTCGTCACTTCTGCCGACTCGTCAGCGGTCAGAGTCCATCAGGAGTTAAGTGAACCTAACTACCTGATTATCAAAACTTTATGTATAAGACTCGTGATGTGTTATTAATTGATGTCAATCCCAGCTGCAATATCACTACTTACTTTATAAATTACACAGTAAATATCGATTTGTCAACTACAATCTTGCCCTGATCTCTGTGATTCGCCGAATCACTGATTGTCCGGAGCCTGGGAATATTAGCCACTTTTAAAGTCACCCGGCCTACAGCAAACCCCCTTTGAAAATATATGAACACTTCTGCAAGCGTTAAGAGGACAGCCCTGCCGGCTGTCCCCTATTTTTAAAAAACCGCTTTTCTACGGGCAATTCGGCGGCGCCCCTTGCTTATAAACATAATTGATCAGGTATGTTATGTCGAGGATATTGAAAACGCCGGAATTATTGACATCGACTACTTCCGGCGGATTCGGCTGCGGCCCGCCTTTATAAATGGCGTTTATCATAAAAACGATATCCCTTATGTTGACCGCCCCATCACCGGTAGGATCGCCGCATAGATATGGCTGTGGTTCCAGACCGCCGATCAATGTGGAACAACTATTATTAGTGGGGGCACATGGTGAAGCGGGATAGATAAAGTAATTGCTTAAAGCGCGATCATTGAATTGAGGATCTCCCGAGAAATTGCCGTCGATTCCATATTGCCCGGCTATAACGCCAACCCAGTCGCCTCCATCGTTGCCGAAAATATCACTGCATTTTAGCCTGGCCAGGCTCTCATCATCTATCACTCTTATCGCCCCGCCCCGGCTGCTGAATGCAATTATGCAATAATCAATATCAACCAGCGAAGTGTCCGAGCAGGAAATCCCTCCGCCTTTCGGTTCAAAGACATTTATGGCGGAATTGTCGCTAAAAGTGCAATTGATGAAATGTGGCCCCGAACCCCGGCAACCGGCTCCCCCGCCATACGAGTCCGCCACATTATGGTCAAACACAGAGCTAAGAATATGTGGTGCAGAGCCTGCGCGACAGTATATCCCGCCCCCAAAAAAAGCGGAATTCTGCCTGACATAGCAATTCTTGATGGTCGGCGATGAAGCGTTACACCAGATGCCGCCTCCCTCGGGATAGGTCAGATCGAGGCCAGCCATGCCCCCCGTAATCGTGAATCCGTCAACCACTGTCAGCGGCCCCTCCCCGTTGGCGAATACAAATCCCCGATGCGACTGGGAGTAACTCCCGCCACAACTGATTATCGTAGAAGCCGCCCCATATTGTGATTTAAGGATCACACTTTTCCCATTGAAATTCAAATCCTGATTGCCCGGTCCGGAAAAAACCCCGAATGAGACCAAAACTGTGTCGCCGGGAATTGCTGCATCAAGAGCCGGTTGAATACTGGAATAATCATCCGGCACATGGATCGGCGCTGAAAAAATCAGCAAAGGATACAATAAGACCGCCCCTAAAACCAATACTACCTTGGCCATCCTGCTCATTTCATCCTCCTGGAGCTTAATGATAAGCTTGTTGAAGAACCTTCTTCCAACCTATAAATTATGCTCAAAAGAGATTCTGTCAACACTTTTATAGTCAGGCAAATGATGCTGATGAAATCAGTCACGGGAATTGCGTCCTGTTCGCGGTTCCTGACGGCGTCAAAACCCATCCCCTATCTGCGGTGAAATGCCCGGTCCCGGCACGAATGGTCCCGGCGCTTTGCAGAGATATGTCCTTGATATTGACCGTACCATCAGCATTGACATCAGTTGTCCGTAAGGGATTAGGAGCCGGCCCATTTTTATAAAGATTATTTATCATGAAAGTAATATCTTAAATATTTACACGACTGTCGCCGGTTACATTAGTGCAAATAATTTCCAAAATGGTCAGGAATCTATTGGCCGCCAGATTTGTCAGAACCTCTCTTTGACCGCTGGGCCAATCAATCTTGACCGAGTCTATGATAGATGCATCCCCTAGCCCAAAATGGGCATAAAGGCTGTTCTGGCTGCAATATCCGGTTTGCGAAGAAATTTCCCGGAGCTGCCCCAGACCGGTCTTCCCCTGATAGCCGCCTTAACCCGCACTTTTGTTCCAATAGCCGAACGGTTCGATTCTGACCCCGCACATCTGATTTCCAGGCAATGGTTGCCATTTCCATTATTATAATATAGAGGGCTCTTATCATTATTAATTCCGAACCTGGCCTCGAATAGGTCAAGATTCCCATCATTGTCATAATCGCCCCAACTGCCGCCGATCCCTGGTATCAATTCAGGCCACCATGCTCTTTCCGGCTACCCAGCCGGTTGTCCAGGCGTTCTGAAAATTGAATCCCCCAGTGATTCCATCAATATCCAGTATTTCCCCTGCAAAAAAGAGCCCCGGACAGAGCTTACTCTGCATCGTCTTGAAATCGACCTCCCTTAGATTGACACCACCGCAAGTGACAAACTCCTCTTTGAAAATCCCTTTTCCGACAATCGCAAATCGTCCCCGAGTGAGTTCGGACGCAATCGATTTCATCGCCTCCTTAGTAACACTCGACCATCTGGTTTCCTCGGTAGTGCCAATATATTGCACAATCCGATGCCAGTATCTGTTTGGAACCGGAAAAACGGCCGTATTCTTGATATGCTTCCTGCCATTTTGCTCCTTATGCGCCAGAAGAGTGCGATATAATTCCTGCTCACTATGTTGAGGCAGAAAATCGACCGTCAACTCTGCCTGATAATCATTGTCTGCAAGAATTCTTGCTCCCCATGCCGATAGCTTCAGCACCGCTGGCCCGCTCAGCCCCCAATGGGTGATAAGCAGAGCGCCGGTCTGTTCTATTTTCCTCTTATCCTTCCCTTTCAAAGAAATTCTCACATTATTGAAACTTGTTCCGGCCAAGCCACGAAGTCGTGCATCGGTCACTTTGAAGGTAAAGAGTGAGGAAACGCAAGGTACAATACTGTGTCCGAGAGCTTCCGCAAAAAGATGTCCATGAGGATTGCCGCCGGTGGCCAACAACACCCGATCATATCGCTCCCTTATTCCGCAACCAAACTCAATTTCAAATTGCCGGGAATCCCCATTATGAAAAAAGGTTCCGGCGCTCTTCACTTTGGCATCCAGTCGAACCTGTACCCCCGATTGGGCCGAAGCGTTCAGCAGGCAATCAACAATGGTTGAAGATTGATCGGTCACCGGAAACATCCGGCCGTCAGCTTCAACCTTAAGCTGAACCCCATGCCCGGCAAACCACGCGACCGTATCTCGCGGCTGGAATCGGTGGAACGGTCCCAAAAGTTCCCTGTTTCCGCGCGGATAATTTTCCACCAACTCGGCCGGGTCAAAGCAGTGATGTGTTACATTGCAGCGCCCGCCGCCGGAAACGCGCACTTTAGCCAGCGGCTGTTTTGTCGATTCGAGTATTACAATTTCGGCCGACGAATCATGGGTGGCGGCCGCTATTGCGCCGAAGAATCCGGCGGCACCACCCCCTATAATGGCAATCCGCATAAGATCCGCTAATTCAAATTAAAAGTTTCGTCAGGATTAATATAAATTTCTCCCGCTTAAATGCCAAAGGCAAAATGACAATTATGTGGAAGGATTCTCTTGCCCTGCACGCCGGTCGCCTAACATTTCTGACTAAAAAAAAGAAGGGGACCGGCTGTGACCAATCCCCGTATCGTATGCCGCCCCTTGGATTAATAAGAGGTCAGCTATTGATTTCTGCTAAAAACAGCAGATTCCCGCCTCAGGCGCGCGCGCGGGCCTCATTGACATTCAGCGTCCGGCCGTTAAATTCTTTGCCGTTCAAACCGGAAATGGCCGCCGTGCCTTCTTCATCCGAGGACATCTTGACAAAGCCGAATCCTCTCGGCTCGCCGCTGATTCTGTCCTTTATAAAGATTACGGTCGCGACCTGACCATAGCGTTCGAAAGCCAGGCGTACGTCGTCCTCGATTGTCTCGCGGGACATGTTACCTACATAAATATTCATACTATTCTCCAATTTTGTTTATCTTTTGATGATCCTTTTCTCAAGGTAGTCTTCCGCATAAGATAAACGGTTCCTTGCGCCCAATTGCGCCTGGTCTCCAGATAAGAATTTTTGACAAGAGATTGATTTAACGAAACAAACCTTGAGAAAAATTAATGAAGGAGATCATATAATCTACTGTAATATATCGGCATAAATGCAATTGTCAACAGATATATAAATAATTTGCATTATAAATCCTAATCCAATTTATCGTGCTTGATGCGTGTGGCAGGAAGTGAGCGACCTCCCCTGTTTCTTTATGATAGAACCACTCACGATTGCTTGATTAAAGCCTGTTCAGAGATAAGTCAATGGAGCCTGTCCCACCCGGGTGGACACGGAAATCGGAAACCTTTTATTCTGCCTGCTGTTTTATAACAATATAGATACTATTCCATTAGGAGCAGAAATGAGGCACTCACCTGATTCTGAGTGCTGGAATAAAGAAACTGTTATCGCCCTGCGACGCGAGATGTCTCCATACCTGCAGCCAAGTCTCTGGCGAAGTGTCCGGCAACTCATAAATACATTGATTCCATATATATTATTGTGGATTCTGGCCTACCGCCTATTGCAATATTCGTATTGGCTGGCCCTGCCGTTTATTATTCTGGCTGGCGGCTTCGTGATTCGCCTGTTTATCCTCTTCCATGATTGCGGGCACGGTTCATTTTTCCGGTCAAAGAAGGCCAATGACCTCTGCGGGATAATCCTGGGGATTCCGACATTCACGCCCTATTACTATTGGCGAAATAGTCATGCCCGACATCATGCAACCTCCGGTAATCTGGATAAGCGCGGGGAAGGAGATGTCTGGATGATGACCGTTGCCGAGTATGCCCCGACTTCGTTCTGGAAACGTCTTCTTTACCGCTTTTATCGAAATCCATTCGTGATGTTCCTTCTTGGCCCGCTATTGATCCTTCTCATAACACATCGCATACCGCTTCGAAAGGCAACAGCGCGGGAGCGCCTTAGTGTCTATGGCACAGATTTGGGGATCATCCTGATTTCCCTGGCCATCATTGAGCTGACCGGCCTGAAAGCTTTTCTGCTGATTCAGTTACCGTCACTCTATATTGGACTTGCCGCCGGCATCTGGCTCTTTTATGTTCAACATCAATATGAAGGTGTCTATTGGGCCAGAGAAAAAGAGTGGAGTTTTACTCTGGCTTCTCTGCAGGGAGCTTCTTTTTACAAATTGCCCGCCGTTCTGAAGTGGTTCTCGGGCAATATTGGATTCCACCATGTCCATCACCTGAATCCTCGCATTCCCAACTATTTCTTGCCTGATTGCTACAGCCGTATCGATCCCCTCAAAACGGTTAAACCTATCGGGTTAATTGCCGGCCTTAAAGCGTTGAGATATCGCCTTTGGGACGAAGACGCTGGTAAACTGGTTGGTTTCCGAAACATTCGAAACCGGCCTGTTGAACATGAAAGAGAGCAATCTTGATTAAATGGCGGTCATATCACCGCGCCGCCATCCGCACTTGATGGCCCGCCGGCCGCACCCCCTGTGAGGATGTTATCCTAAGGACATAGGGGCTTCGGGCCGCTCTTATACAGGTAATTGATCAGATACGTGATGTCCTGAATATTGATGATACCGTTTCCGTTTGCGTCCCCTGCCTGCAAAGGATTGGGCGCTATGCCACCCTTGTAGAGAAAGTTAATCACGAACGTAATATCACGGATATTGATCAGGCCATCACTATTTGCATCACCGCAAACATAACCACAGATATCTGATGTTGTATCGGTGATATTCACATCACAGCCGCTGAACCCGCTGTCCTGAGAATAATCCGGGTCGAATTGCACCGATAATTCATCCGTCGGAAGCATTAATAAAGAACCGGCCACTACCGACCTGATTCCGGCACTATGGCTGTCCAGCGTCAGAGGCGGCGTTGTATGACCCGATTGCGTGGCAAAAATATAGAACAACGCCAGATCACTTGTGCCGTTGGCAATCACAAAGTGCACCCTTGCTTTGGCATCCGTTAGTGGTGCATCGTGCGGGCCGAAAGTATCAAAATGCGTCGGCGATACCCGCCGCGAATCCATTAACGAGAACATGGGAAATATTGAACCGCTCGTCGTTGATCCCTTCGCCGTCCCTGATAAATAGCGAAATCCCACAATAACAGTGTCCGTTAAAGCACCCATGGCAATATATGTATACTGAGGAATCGGCTCCAAATCCGTAATTGGCCCGCTGGTAAACGGCAAAATAGCATCGACGATCACTCCCGCGGCATAGGTGTATGCAAGCACCACTATATATCCCATGTCGGAACCGATAAACAAGCGCGCCTTGCCGTCCGTGAATTGCGAACCCGGAAGCTCGGCCGCACACACGGCATTGCCGTAAACACCCGGATCGACTACCGGTGAATATGTCACCGGAATTCCCATCACCGGCGTCCCGTCGGGCTGATGAGTGAGCGGGAAAGTGTACAGCTTATAATTGCAAAAAACGATCCAGGGGACCGGCTCAGGCCATTCAGAGTCATGATTCGCACGAAATATCTATTGTAAAGCATGTCTCGACCAACGATCCAAGGACTCGGTTCGATACCCGGCATCAGCCCTGCCGATAACCTGTCGGTCACAAATGGCGATATCGTCACATTGGCCAGATCTATTGCCGTAAAAACGGTATCAGACAATATCCCGGAATTCTTACCCGCACTAACGTTGACCTGCGGCGGTGCTACCGGCAGGACGGCTTCTGCATCACTCGCGGTGGATAGATCGTTACCTGAAAAAACGAATAAAATACCGAGTGCAATTACAGTTATGGCAAGGCGACGCATGACATTCCTCCTCACGCGGATTTTCTATTATGGCTTTTCAAGATATCGTAATAATATCGCTGAATGCCGGTCAATTGTCAATAATTGCTCTGTTGCCTGTGAGAACGGCCCGCACCGCTATTGACCATTTCTATACCGATACACATCCTGGGGCCAAAACAGGCCGGTATCCCCCGGAAACCAGCACTATTTCTTTTCCTTCACAACCACAATCGTGCAGTGGGTCACCAGCGCCGCTATTGCGCCGACCGCCGCCACGACAGGAAGAAGAATCGCCCCGACCGATGCCACGCTCACCGGTATCTCCAGCAATGACTCCCCCTTCTCATTCTTGATAATCAGCCGCCGAATGTTGGCCTCATGGAGCAGCTTCTTGACCGTCTCCACCAGCTGTCCCCCTGTGACCTTTATTTCTTCCGTAAAAGTCTTTCCTTCGTCCATCGCTACTCCCTCTAAAACTGCAAGGGCCAGGCACAATGCCCGGCCCTAATCGTATAAAATATTTCTTATCGCTCCGACCACGGGCCGCATAACGGCGGCGGGCCGCCCTTGTAAAGGTAATTAATCAAATAGGTAACATCCTGGATACTTTTCATTCCGTTACCGTTGGCGTCACATGCCGAACTCATTCCCAATGGGCATTTGCTCGGATAATAGTAGAGACAATTGATCATTCTGGTGATATCCGATATATTGACTATCCCGCTGATGTCGCAATCCCCGCACACTCCCTGAACCATGACCAGTGTGCTGCAGTACTCCCGCCCGTCGCCGCACCCATGGCAATAATATGAGGGGTCTTTCGCGCGTACTACCAGTGATAAAGCCTTCCAGGCATCAGAAAACGGAGGGGTATAACTCCAGATGCCAGTAATTGAATCAATTGTTCCCGGACCTGATACGACATCATACTTTATCGGGTCGTCGGGAAAGAATGGAGTCGCGTGAAACTGGAAACTTGCCGGCTGCAATATGCGCGCAGGAATAATGGGATCGCAGTTATCCATTTGCGGCGCATATCCGCAAGGTGGAACTTCAATCTGCCAACAGGTTTTCGGGAAAGTCGGCTGTGGGTCATCGAAAATCCAATCATAGACATCATTGATGGCATCCCCCTGTTCGACACAGAACTGCCCGGAATTATTACCGGGACAACCTAGCCTTAGTGCTATCTTTAATACCAATATCTCGCCGAGATTTCCCGGATAACCGGCCGCACCGGAAGCAATGCCTGTAAAATTAAAAAGGTCAGGAAGATTGCCGTCCCAGCTTTCGGCATAGGTGCGACAATAGACATCCCAAAAGGATTTGAATTGCGCCTGGGCAAAAAGAGATGAATCACCCCAGATCACCTTATGAGTGGAACCGGTCAATGTGAATGTGAAAGAACTCGACCAGGTTATGCGTGGGGATGTGCCGCCGATATTATTGGCATAAATGTCAACATAGAAGTCGGCATTGGGTGTAATCCTTTTGGGAGGACCCGTCCATGTCCCCTGTCCCGAAACATCAGCCCGGAATGTTAAGGTCCCCATCTGGGCAATAGCCTCTCCGGCCACCAGAATGGCCAGAACCAATACTGAAATTGAAAGCAACGTTCTCATACTATCCCTCCATTTGGAACGTTTTCGGCAACCCACAACCCGAGTTGCCTTTATCTGTGGAACAGAATAAATATACCATTTTTCAACATCTTGTCAAGGATAAAATTATCCAGTATCCCGGAGCGGTAATATCTTTATAAGTGTGTAAAAACGACAAGAGGTGTATCCTTAAGATTTACAAGCTGATTCAAAAGGAGACACCTAATGTCGTATAACGAGTTAGATTTTAGCAGGAGAAACATAGTCTTTGCGCTTTCGGAAGT
>JAPLUR010000102.1 GCA_026397505.1 Candidatus Zixiibacteriota bacterium | reverse complement strand
ACTTCCGAAAGCGCAAAGACTATGTTTCTCCTGCTAAAATCTAACTCGTTATACGACATTAGGTGTCTCCTTTTGAATCAGCTTGTAAATCTTAAGGATACACCTCTTGTCGTTTTTACACACTTATAAAGATATTACCATCGTCCAATTTTCCCAAAATAATTCTTGACATTTTTAATCTTTGGGGCATCTTAATAGTAGGGTAATTAACGCGGAACTTTGGCCAGGACACCAGCCCTATATATGGGCGCGGCATAAACCTTTTGGGGGAAAGGACGGCCTATGAGCAGTTTCTTTTGATTTGCAGTAAAATATGGCATATTTTGGGCTAACAATTTACAAGGAGGAAACCGTGAGATTTTTCAATTTGATAGTGATTTGTCTGCTTTTGGGTATCTGCTGGGGTTTGATAGGCTGTTCGGCGAGTGCCGGGGATTACACGATTGAGAAGGTGATCGAGATTGGCCCGGCCGACTGGGTGCCGTTCTTATGGCCGATCAAATGGTCGCCGGATGGGACTAAGATTTCCTACTTCAGCAGAGGATATCTGATGATTTCGGATACCCTGGGCAATACCCGGCAGGTCAAAAATGTTGATATGCTGCCATTCAGATATGAATGGGTTTCGGACAAAGAGATAGCCATAACTTTCAAGGGCCGTGAGAAAGGAGGGGCAATTCCATATCGCCTTTCGCTCCTGGATATCGAAAACGGTCAGGAGACAATATTGGAGCAATTTGACCGCAATGGCGTTGGTGATGATTCCATAATGGTCACCAATTTCGAGGGCCCTTTCAAAACGTTGGAGGGGACGGTTTGTTATAATATTGCGAAACGCCGTTATGAGGGGTCTGGCGACTATCGCAAAGCGACTGACCAGAAATCGACGCTCGTCCCTATAATCAGCAGGACTAAAACCACATCTTCGCAAAAGTCCATGAGCAATGATCATTTCGTTCGCTGGGGTACCACAGGACTATATTATGTCAACGCCGATGCGAGCGATTCGGTAAGAATTGCACGGAAACCATACCAGGATATGACCGGGCCGCTGGGTATTAATCGCGATAGGACATATATACTCATGGGCGGTACAATGCAACGCCTGGCTGATTCTACCTATATAGTCCTTGATACAATATTGAAACAACACCCGCCCAAAACTGTGCAATGCGGCTTCGAATTTGGTTCATTTAATCCAAGCGACCATGAAATTCTATTTCAGATCGCATGCGACGACGATAAATCCTATGAAGTGAATCAGATTGGCACATACAACTATCTGAATAATAGATTCGTGATACTGGATTCTCTGATCGGGATAACCAATGGTACCGCCCCGGTATATGCACCCAACGGCAGAAGCATCGCTTTTCTTGCAAACAATAAAGTATATATAATCATAAGGGGGCCAAATGAAATCCATTAATAGTTTGATATATGTTATAGGGATTATTCTTATTTCTCCATTTAGCTTCGCTACATGGATTGATATGTGTATCGATCCGGGACATGGCGGGGACAACGCACCTGGTTGTGTGACCGTCATCCCTTCATACTATGAAAAACATATCAACCTATCAGTCGGGTTAGCCCTTCGTGATTATATTGATAATATTGGTTACTATTCCGCTGTATTCACAAGAACTACTGATACGAATCCCTCGTGGACACGCCGTGCCATAATTGCCGATAGTAATGAAGCTTACACCTTCATATCTATTCATCACAATTGCGTTGCAGATACCACGAAGCAGTATATTCATTCCCTTTACTCGAGTACGGCAACAACGCCTCAAGATCCCGGCATTCCGGAATATGATACGACTTATAGCGGGCGCAACAGGCAGAATGACTCACAACTCGCCTTGAAAATTCTGCTTCGGGTATCGACTAACTGGCCTAACAGATATGTCAAGAATCCGGCTGATTCTCACGGCGTTTATACAATTCTTGAAAGAACCTACATGGAGTCCACAATTAGTGAGGCCTCCTTCATCAGCCAGCCGTCCGAGGCATACATGTTTTATAATAATACCGACCATCATATAGAGCAGGAAGCGGACGCCATTTTTGATGGCTACTTTAGCTACAGGTATAAGAACGGCATTGCCATGGTGGATTATCTTTCTGTGGATCCAAATATGAATGGCTTGGAATTGGAGGTTGATAGCTGGCTTCGTACAGTGTCGTATCAAGGCTGCTGGCTGGAGAATGAAATGCATACCCTTACTGCAATTCCCTTCAGCAAAGATAGTTACAATTATACATTTCACCATTGGGAACATCGCAACTGGACTACAGGCACCATAATTGACCAATCCATGCAAAATCCGTACGGGTTGTTGGTTGATTATGCAGTTGACAGCACCCACTGGTATCGGGCGATTTTCACCGGCGGGCCATTTGATTTCAATTTCATACAGCCCTCAGCCGGCATGACCGAAATTAATAAGAACGACACTATTACTGTTATGTGGGACGCACCGCCGGGGGTACTTAACTCCTGCTCTCTTTATGTGGAGCTTTCCACAAATAACAAGCGCACCTGGTCCCAAATTGCCGGCCCGCTTCCCTATAACAACGGCATGGGTTCCGCTGCCTCACTCCCCAAAAGCGGTGCATTGATGCCTAACGCCGGCAAATATCTCTGGCATACGCCCAACATCAATTCCGATAGCTGTTTTCTGCGTATCCGAGGCTCTGATCTCGCCGATAATAGCGGCTAGGTTATCTCGCATCGCTTTGGCCTGGCCTGCTGGCGGCCGACCGCAGATTTCTTTACCGACACGACCACCGGCAATTACCCCCTGACAGTGCATTTCTACGATAATTCTACTCATACTCCGTCCTTCTGGCTCTGGAAATTCGGTGATGGGCAGACCTCGACGGCGCGCGATCCAATACATAGGTTCGACAGCGTGGGTTATTATACGGTGACTCTGATAGCAACCAACGGCTGCGGCCCGGATACGGTCATAAAGACCAACCTGATTCATGTCACCTGCCAGCCCCGCTCGGCCGATTTTGTCTGCAACGATTCGACGGTTAATATCAATTTCGAAGTTTATTTCTGGCCCAAGTATGTTGATATGTCCTCCGCTACCTATTATTGGGAGTTTGGCGACGGCAAGGATACTACGTCATCAACCTATTATGCATTGCACTCGTATAAATGCCCCGGTATATATACGGTGATTCTCACCATAACGGATCGCTGCGGGACAAGCACGATGACCAAGAATGCCTTTGTGACCGTTACCGCCCCGGCCGGAACGCCCGACACCGACAACGATGGTATCATTAATGCCTGCGACAACTGCCCGAGTGTGGCTAATCCCGACCAGGCCAATAACGACCACGACGCGCTGGGTGATCTCTGCGACCCGGATGACGATAATGACGGAATCCCCGATCTGACCGATAACTGCCCCATGATTGCCAATCCCGACCAGCATGATTCCGACAGCGATGGTATCGGTGATGCCTGCGACTTTCGTTGTGGTGATATCAATAATAGCGGTTTGATCAACATACAGGATATCTCCTATCTGATAAATTACTTATATAAAGGAGGCCCGTCGCCGGTACCGGTCTGGCAGGCAGCCGATGTGAATCATTCCGGCAATCTCAATCTTCAGGATGTCACTTATCTGATAAATCATCTTTATAAAGGGGGTCCGGCCCCGGTGTGCCTGTAAGAGAATCTGGTCCGTTTTCGAGGTTGCTTCCTCGTAATCACCCGCGAGCGGCGGGTTTTCAAATCCGCCGCTCGCGCCGCGATATTACCACATGCTGTTATCGGATAACGCTTTAACCAATTTACGATATTTGCGCGAATTGATCGGGGTGGTTGCTTTTTTTCTTTGGAAATTTTCACATTTCTATTATAATACTCTGCCCCGAATTTCCTGCATTTACGGGAACTTTCGTCAGATTTAACCATTTTATCTGCACACAGGGTAGAGTAATTGAATCTGTTGCGGTTTTGGGGTTGAATTGAACAGAGATTACTCGATTGTATATGTTTTTGTTTTTAGGAGATTGAATTTTGGATCAGGCGAGAATACAGAAGATTAGAAATATAGGTATTGTGGCCCATATCGACGCCGGGAAAACGACCACCACCGAACGAATCCTCTTCTACACCGGAAGAACCCATAAGATGGGTGAGGTGCATAATGGCGAAGCCGTCATGGATTTCATGAAACAGGAGCAGGAGCGGGGTATCACCATCTCCTCGGCGGCTATTACGACCGAATGGAACGATCATCAAATAAATATCATCGACACCCCCGGTCATATCGATTTCACCCTCGAGGTGGAGCGGTCGCTACGTGTCCTTGATGGCATCGTCATGGTTTTCTGCGCCGTCGGCGGCGTGGAACCGCAGAGCGAAACAGTCTGGCATCAAGCCGACCGCTACAAAGTGCCGCGGATAGCCTTCATCAACAAGATGGACCGTGCCGGAGCCGACTATTTCCATACGATTGAGCTGATGAACAACATGCTCGAGGCCAACGCCGTGCCGTTTCAGATTCCGATCGGCAGTGAAGAGAAATTCGAGGGGCTTATCGATCTGGTAAATTTGGTCGCTATTAAATACAACGGCCGCGAGAATGCTCTCATAGAAATCCCCGAGGAATTGAAAACCCAGACCGGGCAGTTGCGCGACAACCTGATCGCCCGCCTGGCCGATTTTGATGATTCCCTGATGACCAAGTATCTGAACGAAGGGCCGATTGCTGTTGAGGAAATCAAACATGTCGCTCGTCATGCCGTTTTAAGTGGTCTTATTACGCCGGTTTTCTGCGGCGCCGCCTTCAAGAATAAAGGTATCCAGCCGCTTCTGGATGCCGTCGTCGATTATCTTCCCTCCCCGATTGACCGCGGGATAATCACCGGGACTGACATCGATGACCACGAGTTGACTATTTCCCGTAAACCCTCAACCAAGAGCCCCTTTGCGGCCCTCGCTTTCAAGATCATTACCGATGCTTATGTCGGCCAGCAGACATTTATCAGAGTCTATTCGGGTGAGCTTAAGGCCGGAAGTTATATCCATAACGCTACCAAGGGCGAACGGGAACGGATCGGACGGATACTCCGTATTCGCGCCGCCGACCGGGAAGAAATAACCGAACTGAAAGCCGGCGATATCGGCGCCCTGATTGGTATGAAGTACACCACCACGGGAGATACTCTCTGTGAACAGGATCATCCCATCCTGCTCGAAAATATACATTACCCTGATACCGTGCTTGACCTTCGCATCGAACCGGCCGGGAAAAACAACCGCGAAAAGCTGGCCGTCGCCCTGAGTAAAATCGCTCTCGAGGATCCCTCATTCAAAGTGCATTTCGAGGAGGAAACCGAGGAAGTGGTCATATCCGGCATGGGAGAATTGCACCTTGATGTCATTGTCGACCGGCTCAAGAACGACCACAAAGTTGATGTTGTTGTCGGCGCTCCCTCGGTCGCTTTTCGCGAGACGATTACCCGCGAGATACGCCTCGATTACAAATATAAGAAACAGACCGGCGGTAAAGGGCAGTTCGCCCAGATCGATTTCCGCCTTGAGCCGAATCCGGGCGGCGGAATTGAATTTGTCGACCATGTCAAGGGCGGCAATATTCCGCGCGAGTATATTCCGGCCGTGGAGAAAGGTTTCCGCGAAATGGCCGACAAAGGACTTCTGGCCGGTTATCCCATGGTCGATATGAAATTTGTCCTTCTTGACGGTAACTATCATACCGTTGATTCCAGCGAGATGGCTTTCCGCCTCTGCACGGCACAGGCGCTCCGCGAGGTAATTCATAAAACCGCGCCCCAGCTTCTCGAACCGCTGATGAAAATCGAAATCAACACTCCTGATGAATATATGGGGGATATTATCGGAGATGTCACCCGCCGGCGCGGAAAAATCGGCAGCATGCGGCGTCACCGCAAAGGGTCGCAGAAAATCAACGGGACCGTCCCCCTGATGGAGATGTTCGGGTATGCCTCAAGTTTGCGGACTCTCTCCAGCGGCCGTGCCAACTTCTCGATGGAATTCCTGGAATACTCACCGCTTCCCAGGAGTATCGAGGAAAAAGTCATTGCCGAAAAGCTTGAGAAGAAAAAAGCCGTCGCCTGATTTTCTGCTCCATTCCCGTAATACAATATTTATCCAATCAGGGGTGTCAGGCAGACACCCCTGAATATTTTTTCCTTACGACACCCGAACATGATTATTGCATTGCATCATTGACCTCATATTGATAGATTTGTTCCGATGCCGATGATTTGGAAATATTACCGGCTCGAAATGAAAGTGACGGTATTATGCGTGCGATGATTCTAAATGCCCCTGAGACTCCTCTGGAATTGACCGAAATTCCGGCCCCCATTCCAAAGAAAGGACAGCTTCTCATAAAAATTCATGCCTGCGGCGCCTGCCGTACCGACCTGCATGTCGTCGACGGCGATCTGAAAGAACCGAACCTGCCCCTCATCCCCGGGCACCAAATAGTCGGGACTGTCTTAGACACCGGTCAGGCAAGCGGTCACTTCGCTTTCGGCGATCGCGTCGGCGTCCCCTGGCTTGGGGGAAGTTGCGGCGAGTGTACCTACTGCAGCACCGGACACGAGAATCTCTGCGACAAGGCCCTATATACCGGTTATCAGATTAACGGCGGTTTTGCCGAGTACTGTGTCGCCGATGAGCGGTTCTGTTTTCCGATTCCGGCCGGCTATCCCGATATGCAGGCGGCCCCGCTTCTCTGCGCCGGTTTGATCGGATACCGCGCTCTGCGTATGACCGGTGACGCCTTCCGTCTCGGCTTTTATGGTTTCGGCGCCGCCGCCCATATATTGGTTCAGGTGGCCCGTTATGAGAAACGTGAGGTTTATGCTTTCACGCGGAGTGATGATGTCTCGGGGAAAGAATTTGCCCTCAGGCTCGGCGCTGTCTGGGCGGGAGATTCCGACCAGCTACCTCCGGTGCCGCTTGATGCCGCCATTATTTTTGCCCCGGCCGGGGAACTGGTGCCGGCGGCGCTGCGGGCGGTCGGCAAAGGCGGCGTGGTTGTCTGCGCCGGAATCCACATGAGCGATATCCCCTCATTTCCCTATTCCATTCTCTGGGGGGAACGTATCGTCCGCTCGGTGGCCAACCTGACACGCCGCGATGGTGAGGAATTCCTCGCTCTGGCGCCCAAAGTACCGGTGCAGACAGAGGTGCATCCTTATCCGCTGTCGAAAGCAAACGAAGCGCTTGATGACTTACGCCATGGGAAATTCACCGGCGCCGCCGTGATTATGATCGATTAGAACCAGTTGCAAATTCACGCAGTTGCCGATATCTCCAGGAATCGCCCCCATATCCCATTTCGAAAACCAACCAAGTCCCGACGGATCCCCGATATTATCAGGGTTTAACCTCAAAATAATATTCCGGCCCCTTTATCAGCGTATCCCCCCTTGGCACTTCCACCGTAAGATGATACCTTCCCGCCCGCAAAACACTATTAGGGACAAAAATCCGACCGGTCTGGAAATTGTCAAAATCCGCAAAAGCATCATCCCCATAAATAACATTGCCGCCGGCATCTTTTATTGTCAGCCGATACTTTGTATTCGGCTCGGCATTGTCAAATACGAACGAAAGAACCAGATCCTTCCCCGAGGAAAGGCTGTACGTATCAGTCATCATGGTTCGCAGAGGAAGCAGGGTAATCGAACCGACCGGCCGGATACAGTTGGAACCTTTCTCCGATAATCCCAGATAAGCCGGATAGATGAGAGCCAGAATCACAAGTAAGGCCAGGGCCGGTTTAAAAACCAGCGGCCGTTCCGGCCAGAGGAATTTCAGGCTTCGGCGCAACAGCGACAACTCGGTTGTCTCTGAACCGACAGAGGCCACTTCTTCTTTCACCGACCCATCATGCCGCAACAGCCCGGCGGTCGTCTCGAACTGCTTGACTGAAGCGAAACAGTATCGACATTTCAACAAATGGACTTCGAAACGTTCCGTATCCTCCTCCGAAAGCGCCCCCAGCTCATAGGCATGAAGCATGGTGCCTATTTCGGGTTCCTTACATTTATCAATGTTCACTCAATCCCTCCTTTAATGAGACAGCGGCCAAGCATACTGCGACCGCGATTAAGAATGACATACAGATTGCCGGCATTGATCCCCATGCGGTCGCAAATCTCTTTGGTTTTATACCACTGGTGCACGAGCTTCATGGCCCGGGCATAACGCGGAAAAACTTGGATTATTTTGCGCAGACAATCCAACAATTTCCGTTTAAACTCCGGATTCGGCGGAATATCCGGCTGCTCGGCGGCCCCACCGATAAACATCTCATCCACCATAACTTTATGTCTGACTTCTCTTTTCTGCAAGAAATTGCCGATTTTCATACGAAGCACTCCATGAGCCCACGCTTCGAAATTTTCCGGTATCTTTTCGGCTCGGAACTTCTCCAAGATCGTCATGCAGGCGTCTTGAGAGATGTCCCGAGCCTCTTCCCTCCCTAATCTATATTTGGCAATGAGGGCAAATCTTTCATACAAAAACCGAAAAATTTCCTCTTCGGCCTTTTTATTTCCCTGTCGGGCTCGGGCCAATAACTCTTTCACCTGCAAGTCCTTCTGTTTTGCCGTCCGCTCCATTGACTTACAAATTAACGTTTTCCGCCGATTCTGTCAAAACAAAATGCATCCTCTCTTCGGCCCCTGTGCCATGATATTATGTAAGATTGGCGCCTTTCCCCAAATATCACTCATAGAGAACCTGTCAAAGAGAAGACGGGATGATTCTGTGTCGGGCCGTGGGAATGCCCAATGGCCGGCCTACGGATCAGAACGCCGCCCGACTCATTTTGAAATATCACATCCTTTCGCGGTTCCATTTATCGCCGTTTACCTCCTCAGGGTGACCGACGGTGGAGGGCGGGACGCCGGTCCTGCCCTCCTGCCTTTAAGGCGTCGAAGAAATTTATGAGTCTTTGCCCGTCCCGAATTGCACCGGCACGACCGATGTCCACATTGCCGGTTGACTGACTGCAAGCAGAGATAGGCCAAAATTCCCCCTGAATTCCGCGCCGCGGAATTAATGGGGGTCTCGACATTCTTCTCCCCATCGAATTAGTAGATACAAGGGCGGAACCCCAGACGAAGGGGAGTGTTGAAAAACCCTACTTTTATAGATTAGGGATGGCCGCTGACCTTATTCGGTTGATGGCATGGGAATTCTTTCGGAATGGTCTTATATAGTCCCAGAAGGCGGCCAAGACGTGCATTATG
>JAPLUR010000101.1 GCA_026397505.1 Candidatus Zixiibacteriota bacterium | reverse complement strand
CTCACCGTTTTCCGCTAAATGAGGGGAGTATCCCAGATTCATGATTGATTTCAGGATAGATTTCTCATCAACCTTGTACGGCTCAAAATTGACCGCCGCCGTTCCCATCGCATAATTGACCTGGGCGATTTTGACTCCCTGAAGGGCGCTCAGCCCTTTTTCAATACCGGCGGCGCAGGAGGCACATTTCATGCCGCCAATGGTGAGATTGAGCTTTTTTGTCCGTTCCATAATACTTGCCATAACTATAATGGGTTAAATCGGCAAAAAAGCAACCGTATTTTGCCCCTATGTGAAACCCTTTGGGTCTGAGGAAATCGACGGTTTTCTATTTAAAACCGAGCGTCATCAAAAGCTGCGGGCACTTTTTAAGAAGCTCTTTTCTGATTTTGGCCCGCGCCCGATGCAAATACCAGCGTACAGTCGCCTCCGGCATATTCATTATGCTGGCAACATCATCGATATGACACCCATCAACGTCGCGAAGCATAAAGGCCGACCGCTGCTTGTCGTTAAGCGACCCGGCCGCTTCATTTATATACTGGCGAATCTGCCCCTTCTGAAATGAAAGTTCCGGCGTGTCGTGATTATCATCCGCCTTTTCCGGGATGTTATCCAGAGATTCATGGTGATAGCGGTGATGCTTGCGCATATAATCTATTGAGGCGTTGACCGTGATACGATAAAGCCAGGTATAGAACTTCTTGCTTTCATCATAACGCCAGATATTCCGGCTGGTCTTGACAAAAACATTCTGCGTGATATCGGCCGCCTCATCGTAATCGCCAACCATTCTATAAGCCAGCGAGGCCACTTGGTTGCGATAAAGCCGAACCAGCTCCGCAAAGGCTGTCTTATCGCCGTTCTTGATCCGGGCGACAATTCCTTTTGTTTCCAATTCAAAGTGGTTGTCGTCTTCTTTATAAGAAAGATTCGGTTTGGCTGCTGCGGTTCTCATGTTTGCCTCTCAGTCCATTTAAGACATTATAGACAATATTAGTATATTTTTATCTATTAAACAAGGCAAATCTTGCCCGGTTCCAAAAAAAAGTAAAGATTAATTTTATTTGGGATCCACCCCACTTGCTCTCTTCCCGGTTATCTACGCCATCTCAATAGATTGCCCCTAGAACTACAAAACTGAATGGCAGAAGCTCGCCGGGGCGAGTTCCTGCCATTCAGCAATTCAGAATTAGATTATTTCAATTAAGCCTTATTATTGTTCTTGGAAATTCCTATGCGATAGAGAATGAACATGAGCGCAAGAAACGGTATCATCGCAAACCAATCGGTGTGAGCCAGAAAACCTGTGACCGAGGAGAAATCGATATATTTATCGTACTCCGCACCGGTCAAAGCCGAAAGGCCCACGCCCATAATCGCCCCGCCGGCGATAAATCCGGAGGATAACAGCACTCCCGGCGAAAATTCCGCCTCCGACGCCGAGGACTTCCTCTTTCTATCAACAATGGCGCGGACAATACCTCCGGCCATGATCGGGGTGGAACTGGACAACGGCAGATAAAGGCCGACCGCAAAAGGCAACGATGAGACCCCGACCAATTCCATCACCAGAGCCAGAAAGACACCAATGAGAACCAATCCCCAGGGGAGTTTCCGGGTAAGAATGCCGTCAATGATCAGGCTAAACAAACGGGCTTTGGGCGAATCGAGCTTGGTGACCGGTTTGCCGTCCACTTCGGAAACGGTTCCGGCAATCCCGGGATCAACCAAATAGGCGATCTTGTTGCTGTCATTAACCAGATACTTGCCGGTCATAACAAATCCGGTTTGCTCCTGAACGTAATGAACGCGATACAGATTTCCGTCCGGACCTTTCTTGGTCGGTGCATCAGTCGGCATGACGGCCGTATAGTCGGGATATTGTCTCGGGACTACGGTAGTATAAGCGTTATTCAGCGCGATGACAATCCAGCCGATAACCAAAGCGCTGGTAACGACTCCGATAGTGATTGCAATCTGCTGAAGTCTGGGGGTGGCGCCTACCAGGAAACCTGTTTTCAAGTCCTGACTGATCGTTCCGCCGTTCGAGGCCGCAATGCAGACGATCGCCGCGGTCGAGAGGGCCATCGCGCGGAAAGAGACGCCGGTCCATCCCACCGCCAGAAAAAGCAGACAGGTTATCAGCAGGGTGGCAACAGTCATCCCGGAAATCGGATTCGACGATGACCCGATTTCACCGGTTATACGGCTTGATACGGTGACAAAGAAAAAGCCGAACAGTACTATCAATACGGCGGCGACGGCATTGATATGGATTATGGGAGCCAGCCAGATAGCTATTACAAGGCCGATGGAGCCGAAGACCACTATCCAGAGAGGAAGGTCCTGGTCGGTTCGCAACGGCTTTTCCTTGACTCCCTCGCTCCGACGCGAATCCAGAAAAGTGCGGAAACCTCTTCGGAAGGCGGAGATAATGGTCGGGAATGATTTAAGAAGGCTGATAATACCGCCGGTTGCCACGGCACCGGCGCCGATATATAGGATATAAGCATTGCGAACATCACTGGGCGACATATCGCGAATCAAGATGTTCGCCGGGAACATCACATTGGGCAGATTCTCGCCGAAAATCTTAATGGCCGGAATCAAAATCAGAAAAGCCAGTGTTCCGCCGGCCATCATATTGGCCGCCACTCTGGGGCCGATGATATAGCCGACCCCGAGCAGTTCGGGGGAAATTTCGGCGGCCACCGAGGCTCCTTTGAAAAACTTGAGGAGACGATTCGGGATTTCCTCCCAGAAACGAAATCCGGCATTGCAGAGTTTGTATACGGCGCCAATGCCGAATCCCATAAAGACAGTTTTGGCGGTCGTGCCCCCCTTTTCACCGACAATCAAGACATCGGCGCAGGCGGTTCCCTCGGGATAGGCAAGCTTGCCGTGCTCTTTGACAATCAGACCCTGCCGCAGAGGTATCATCATCAGAACGCCGAGTATACCTCCCAAGAGAGACATGGTAAGAATGGGCATAAGCTCCATTTCCATGCCGAGGAGAACAAAGACCGGCATGGTCGTGGCGACACCGAAAGCGATCGACTCACCGGCCGAACCGGTGGTTTGCACGATGTTATTTTCGAGAATAGTGGCTTTTCCGAAGACTCGGAAGAGAGTTATCGACAGCACTGCAATCGGTATGGAGGCGCTGACGGTCATGCCGACTTTCAGCGCGAGATAGACTGAAGATGCGGCAAAAACAATCCCCAGAAAGGCTCCTAACAAAACGGCGCGAAGAGTAAATTCTCTCTGGGTTTCATAGGGAGAGACATAGGGTTTAAAATCTGACTGCGACATGGCCATTATCCTCAAACTTGATGGTCAATATGTTGGGCTAATATACAAAATCGAAAGGGAATGGACAAATGATATATTATTTGTTAAATTAGCGGTTGCAAATCTCAACAAAGAGGTAAAATATGGCGGCAAAAGGCACCGCATGGTGGGAAAATATTTTCGACGATTTGCGCCCCCTGTTTGATATGAAATCAGCGGATACGATGAATCAGGTGCGCTTTATTATCAAGAAATTGGACCTGAAGCCGGGTTCAAAGTTTCTTGACTGTCCCTGCGGAATCGGCAGAATTTCTCTTCCCCTGGCACAGAGGGGAATAAGAGTGACCGGTGTCGATATTACGGTTTCATATCTGGAGGAGTTCAAAAAGACAGCGGAGCGCCGAAAACTGAAAGTCGATTTACATCATCTGGATATGCGCAAAATAAATTTCAAAAACCAGTTTGAGGCCGCCGGAAATCTCTGGACCTCTTTCGGGTATTTTGAAAAGGAAAGCGATGATTTTCTGGTAATCAGGAAGATTTATCAGGCGCTCAAGCCGGGCGGCAGGTTCATGCTGCATCTGATAAACCGAGATTGGATCATAACTAATTTTTCTCCTAACGACTGGTCCCGTGTCGGCAAAATCAAGATTTTGGAAGAAAGGAGCTTTGACTACCGAACCTCGCGAAGCAAAGGAATCTGGCATTTTATCAAGGATAGCGGTGAGTCCTCCTATGAAGTCACCATACGGGTTTATTCCTATCATGAGTTAGTTCGGATGCTCGAAAAGGCCGGTTTTGCAGATATCGAAGGATACGGCACAACGAAAGAGGAGCCGATCAGCCGCGATCATCGAATGATGTTCATTATCGGGACCAAGCCCAAAAAGAGATAGTCGATATAGACGTGACTTTTCTACCGATGCCGAAGCCGGGCAACAACAATCGCTATCGCAGCCAGAACGATTATCACAAAAGGCAAAACGACACCCAGTTCTCTGGTCTGTAACTTTCCCTTTTCGACTAACAGAGAGACCAGAAGGCCGGCCGCTATCAGGACGAGCACAACACTGATTACGACAACAGCAATAGTCCCTTCACCCATACCGACATTGGTGCGGTAGGGATCGATTCCGATCTGTGAATCGCTGCTGCGTCTTTCCACCCGTCGCTTGAACCTGATGCGATAATTGTCAAACTTCTCAACCATCTCCCACCCGGCCTTGGCCTCCTCCTGGCACACATCCTGAACGCGCTGGTAGTCTTTAAACCTCCCCGTGGTGGAGCGGACGATCTTGAATTCCCAACCCTCCAGATCTTCCTTATTGTAACCTGCCATATCTTCTTCCTCCTCATTTTGTCTTTTTTTGGCCGCCGCGGCGGCGATGGCTATATGTGCTCCATAATTCATACGTTCTCCGTATCTCGCTCAATATTATAACTCGCCGATTGGAATTTTCCAATTATCCAATTTGGAACATCAATCTTTTATTCGGGCGGTTCCTTTTTCCTTTCCGGTTCCGAAATCCGGCCCGCCTCGCGCAACGCTTTCCGCAGAAGATATTCTATCTGGCCATTCAGGCTCCGCAGTTCGTCATCGGCCCACTTCTGCATCCGGGCGAGAATTCCCCCGTCCACCCGAAGAAGAAATGACTTACGTTCCGCCACAATTATTGATACAAGGTTCCGGTGTTAATGACCGGCTGACTGGCGCTCTCGCCGCAGAGGACCACCAGAAGGTTGGACACCATCGCCGCCTTCTTTTCATGATCCAGCTCAATAATATTCTTTTTGGCGAGTTGCTCCAGCGCCATTTCCACCATCCCGACCGCACCCTCCACAATCAACTGACGGGCCGCTACAACGGCACCGGCCTGTTGGCGACGTAACATCGCCTCGGCTATTTCCGGTGCATAAGCCAGATGACTGATGCGCGCCTCAATAACCTCTACCCCGGCCTGGGCCAGCCGCTCGTGAATTTCGGTTTTCAGTTGCTCGGCAATAGTGCCGGTATGACCGCGCAAGGATACCCGGTTTTCGGTATGTGAATCGTACGGATGTTGGGTAGCGAGATTTCTCACTGCCGATTCACTCTGTATCTTCACGAAATTTTCGTAGTTATCCACCTGAAAAGTCGCCTCGGCGGTATCGACTACTTTCCAAACCACAATCGCCGCAATTTCGATCGGATTCCCATCGATATCATTCACCTTGAGGCGATTGGTTTCGAAATTACGCACTCTTAAAGAAATTCGCCTTTTGGCATAGAGCGGATTGGCCCAGCGCAATCCCTCCATGCGCGCCGTGCCGACATATTTGCCGAACAACTGCAGGACACGCCCCTCATTGGGGTTGACCATAAACAATCCGCCGAGCAAGAATAGATCGAATAAAATCAATATTGCCGGTACGATCTTGGTCAGTTCAATGGCGATAGCGGCCCAGTAAATCAGTCCTGCTAGCGCAAGAATCAACAAGGCCAGTGGCACCCAACCAGTAATGACTTTCAGTTCACGTTCTTTTATCATACTTCCTCCTGTGATATCATTATGATATTATTAAGATATCGGATAATTACCAGAAAAGTCAAGAGTTTTTTTTCAGAAAAATTGACCGGGTCGATAATATTTATTTATATTGTTGTCATTCAATCATTTACGGTAACATTGATAACTGTGCGTAACCTATTCTTCCGGCAAAATAGATATTGCCCGCTGACAACTATCATGATTTTAGCGCCGATATTGGCAGTTTTGCGAGATCCTTTTGGCCGGGAATGATCTCTGCAGCCGGACTATGCAAAAGGTGCGGGACTGTCAATCATTACTGCGGAGTATCGCGAATAATTTCTGTATATTTGCCAATTATGAAGAGCCTGTGTCATTTCATCACGACCCTACCTGGCGTAAGTTTTGTTATATGAACACTAATACACCGCGCACCTCCAAGAATGCTGCGATTGTTGTCGCCACGCTGACCTCTTTTCTGGGGCCGTTTATGTCATCCTCGCTCAACGTTGCTCTGCCCTCGATCGGCCAAGAATTCTCCATGGGTCCGGCCGTGCTTGGATGGATGAACACTGCTTTTCTGCTGGCGGCGGCAACATTTTTAATACCGTTCGGCCGGCTGGGGGATATTTATGGCCGCAAAAGGATATTCATATTGGGACTGCTGCTGCTTTTAATCTCCTCGGTTCTCATTGCCAGTTCCCATTCAATCGCTACGATGATTATTTGTCGAGTCATTCAGGGGTGCGCCTCGGCGATGATATTTGCCACAATGATACCAATATTAATCTCGGTTGTCCCAACGACCGAGCGGGGGCGTGCCCTGGGAATCACAACGGCAGCGGTCTATTTCGGTCTTTCAGCCGGCCCGTTTCTAGGAGGTTTTATCACCCAGCAGTTGGGATGGCGGTTCATTTTCTGGCTCAACGTTCCCTTAGGCCTGATTCTTCTGGCGGTGACTTTCCTTCTCCTAAAAGGAGACTGGGCCGAGGCGCATGGTCAGAAATTTGACCTGACCGGCTCGGCAATTCTGGGGTTAGCGCTCATTGCCGCCATGTATGGCTTTTCGACACTGCCCTCGGCGATATCCGGCCTGATTGCAGTAGTTGGACTGATAGGGCTTGTCTTCTTCATTTATTTTGAGAAGCGCGTTATTCATCCGATTGTCAATATTGATCTTTTCCGGCGCAACACAGTTTTTGCTTTCTCCAACCTGGCGGCGCTGATTAGCTATGCGGCCACTTTTGCGGTGGGTTTTCTTTTGAGCCTTTATTTACAGAAGGTGAAAGCTCTTTCGCCACAGGCGGCCGGTTTGATATTGGTCGCACAGCCTTTCGTGCAGGCTGTATTCTCACCGCTGACCGGGCGGCTATCCGACAAGCATGAACCGCGCACGCTGGCCTCATTAGGAATGATTGGGACTCTTCTGGGGCTGGTCATGTTGGCGTTTCTTGGTACTGCCACCCCGCTGTGGTATATAGTGATTTGCATGATAATTCTCGGTTTTGGATTTGCACTTTTTTCTTCGCCCAACACCAATGCCATAATGAGTTCGGTGGAACGGCCGGTTTACGGTGTTGCCAGCGCCACGCTCAGCACCATGAGGCAGATGGGGATGATGTTTTCGATGGGGACGGTTATGATGGCGATCTCGCTGCTTATGGGGAAAGCGGATATTGGGCCGGACAACACCGGTCAGTTCCTGCTCAGCATGAGAATTTCATTCATCCTTTTTGCCGTATTGAGTTTTGGCGGGATATTCGCCTCACTGGCGCGCGGCAAGATGAACCGGACGAATAGTGGCAAATGAGACTGGTGCCGGGACTTACGCGAAAGGTGAATTTTCGACCTGATTTCCAAAAAATAACTTGTCTTAAAACCTCTGATGAATTAAATTCAGTGCTGGTGGAGAACATCTGTATTAAAATTGGTATTGAAATGACCGTGTGCGGCATTTGCAGTTTTTTAGTCAAGATGGTAAATTTGCACTATAAAATCGTTAAGTGGAAAGGAAGGATATGACGGGGGAATTCTGGCAAACTAAGCGTCTCGCAGTAGCCAGCCTGCATCTAGACGCAAAAAATCCGCGGCTGGGAAGGGAAACACTATCCCGTGCACCACGAGAGATTATACAGTACCTTTTTGAACACGACAAGGCACTTGAGGTAGCCGAAAGTATCGCTGCGCGAGGATATTTCCCGAATGAGCCACTGCTGGCGATCGAGGAAAATGGCCATTATGTCGTTGTTGAGGGTAATAGACGACTTGCAGCCCTGAAAGCGCTGCGTGAACCCGGATTACTCGAAGGCGCTCTACAACGCAGGGTAGAGCGCTTATCGCGCCGGCTTAATGCCCAAGTATTGATTGATAGAGTTCCTGTGACTATCGCACCGAATCGTCGCGCGACAGATCGACAGATTGCAGGGCGACATATCGGCAGTCCAGTTCTCGCTTGGCAAGCCGAGAATCGCGCGAGCTTCATCCTTGACAAGCTAGAGGAAGGTTACGGAAACGCTGAGCTACGCGACGATCTGGGCTTCACATTGACAGACATTCAGCAGGCCAGGCAGACAAGAGCCATCGCGGATATGGCACGTTCGCTCGATCTCCCAGAAGAAGTGAAAGCCAAACTGGATAATCCCAGAGCCAAACTCTTTACCACGATTGAACGCGTCTTTGATTCCACTGTCGGGCGGGAATATCTAATGATCGAATCTGATCCAGAACATGGACTTCGTGGTACTACGACGAAAAAGGAGTTCGTTAGTGGATTCAAGAAGCTCGTAATTGATATTGCACTGGGCAGACAATCGTCACGATCTTTGAACACTAATGATAATATACAATCATACTTCGAATCCTGGAATTTAATTGACCGACCCAAAAAGAAACGGGGCACATTTGTGCCAGCAGACATCATCGCAGGTTCGTCGATCGCATCTTCTAACCGCAGGGCAGCGTCCCCCGGTTCTCCAAAACGAACCAAACAGGAAAGAAAGACGGTACTTCCCAGCAGTCTTAAAGTACGATTCGGCAATGAACGTCTAATTGATATACGTCGCGAGTTAATTAAATTAAAACGCAAGGATTACCCAAATGCTGGTGCAGTGCTGCTACGCGTATTCTTGGAACTTGCGATGCTAGACTTTCTCAAACGCATTGGCAAGCTTCCCGGGATAATAAGCAAGATTGAAAGGAAAGAACATAGAAGACTGCAATTCGGCGCTCCGACATTAAGGCAATTGGCGGGGGAGATAATAGAGATTGCCAAGAAGAATATGTCGCCCGGCGAAGTTAATACAGTGGCGAAAGCACTACAGTATAACCGAGCAGCGCCTTTTACACTAAGCGATCTGCACGCTTTTGTCCACAGCCCGACAGATCTTCCAAACGAGCGAGACATACAGCAGTTTTGGTTGCGAACTGAACCTCTTTTCCGAATGTTGCTGGAGCGAGAAACGGAGGATGTAAAATAATGAAGTTCGCCAGCCCGCTTCGTTATCCCGGCGGCAAATCGGCGATGGTCGCTCTGTTGAGTCAGATTCGAAAGCTAAATGGGCTGGGCGCGCATGCTGTTGCCGAGCCCTTCGCCGGCGGGGCCGGTGCGTCGCTAAAAATGTTGTTTATAGAAGAGACTCCCGATATTTATATCAATGATATAGACCACGCAATCCACAGCTTTTGGTGGTCTGTCGTTAATCGCACTCAGCAATTTATAGAAATGCTCACCAAGACGCACATCAGCATGGCGGAGTGGCGACACCAAAGAGAAGTGTATAGGCAACAGCAGAATGTATCTCGTCTCCGTCTGGGTTTCGCGGCGTTCTATCTAAATCGATGCAATCGCTCCGGGATAATTGTAAATGGCGGACCCATAGGCGGGGTAGAGCAAACTGGTAAATGGAAACTTGCCGTTCGATATAATAAATCAGAGCTATTGCGCCGCTGTTTGAAGGTTGCTGAATATCGCGATCGGATTCATGTTACTGGACTGGATGGACTAAAATTCATCGAGAGCGCGGACCCAAACACTACGCTATTATTCATCGATCCCCCCTACTTTGTTAAAGGAGAGATGCTCTATTTGAATTCACTTTCTGAAGAATATCATGCCTCCTTGGAAGCTCGATTAAGATCAATGAAAGAAGCGACTTGGGTGCTTACATATGATGACTGTCCACAGATTCGCCGCATGTATCGTGATTGGGCAACAATTAAACCGTTCTCGCTGAAATATGCTACATCAAGGCGGCGAATCGGCAATGAACTGCTCATCGTACCCCGCGGTATCCGTCTACCTGCAACCCAGCCTTCTGCTGCACTTAAATGGTAACTGATTGTTCTGACAGCACTCGAATTTGCAAATTGGTCTACGCCGCAGGCGCAGACTATAGCATGGAAGTCACCGCATATTTGCCTGCCGGGCGAGCTTGATTAATTCCCAGTAAGGGGGTGAATAACCATTGGTATTCCGAAATTGCTCCGCGAGAGTCAGCACTTTGTCTTTAATCTTCTGATGCTTCCTTGAAAACCATTTGTTTCGCAGGGCGGCGGCGGCGTTCATCCCCTCGGGCACCGGCCCCACAAGGTTCACCTGATTGATAATTGTACTATAGGCTTTGGCCATTCTCGCCACCGGCAGCATGTACCAGTCATAACCCAACGGCTCCCCCTTATCGGCGTTTTCGAGCATGATATCGACGACCGCATTATCCACCCGGTCTTTGTACAGTGTTTGGTAGTCGCGCCATTCGGCCACGACACGGAGCTGCGGGTCGTACTCCAGATCCGAGGGTTCCTCGGTGGTGAAATTTCTCACGCCAAAAGCCGACAGCCATGCTTTTGCCCCCGGGCTGGAAATATGCGAAAGCGCTGTCCATAATTTGATTCCCACATGATTATATGCCTGCGAGACAACCTCGGAACAGAACAGTTTGGAGGGCTCAGCAGCATCCATGGCGAAATCGTATGGGATATGCTCGGTCTTCGCCCGCTGAAGTGCGTACGAAGCGGCTTTATGCGGGAGCATCGGGTCACTTTGCATCTGGGACAGATCGGAGCGGAGCCGAAGCACCATCACGCGCAACTTCGTATCTTTGAGATAATCATCAATGGTGGCAATGGCCACACCTTTCTCAATATGCGATTCTATAATTGAAACCGTGCCGGTGCTGTCATCAACATATACCAGCGCCACATGCGAAAAATTGCCGGGGTAGTCATTGCCGCGAGCAATCAGGGCCGAGGTCGGGGCGCCGCCGCGCGAAACCAGAATATCGCCGCTGTGGATTTTGACGCCCAGGATGGCGGCCGAAGGCGTTACCGACGGCTCATCATTTTCAAACGCAACTTTCGGGATTATTTCTTCGGGAGATTGCAGCATTATTTCCTCGATAGCCGTGCGGCCGCCGTACAGAAGACGATAGATGCAGTCGCGCGCATCTTGGGAATTCATATCCCAGCGGATTGACTGATCCTTGGAGAGTGTCCTGAGGCGGCTGAAGGTCTTGATATAATCCGGGAACCGTTCGGGGCAGGCAGCCAGAAGCATTCCCAGTTCGAATATTTTTCCCTCAATCGAAGAAAAGAGAGATGAAGATGGTGCCAGTGTATCAGTTTGGAGCCTTGCCAGCAGGGTATCCAACCGAGTGAAGCCGTCTGATATTCGCGAAGAAAGGTTGATACAGCCGATATGACGCATCTCTTTGAATTGCGTTTCCAGAGATGACCAGTAATCGTCACGGTTCCAGGCAAAAGGCACTTTCTCCCCCGCCGGGGGAACGGGAGGAGCGGAATCGGGAATAAGAAGGATGGCATAAAGGCAGCAAAGAAAGATTACAAGACCAAGAAGCCATTTTGTGCGCTGAGATTTGATAATTAAGAGCAAAGGCCTTATTACCCTACTCAAACATGGCTGATTTCAGTATGGTTTGATATCTCCGAGTTGACCGTGCAAAGGTCGGATATGGACAAACCGTGAACATTATTATTGCCGGTCAGACGGGCAAAATCTCTCAGTTCCGTGGTGCAAACCTTGAGGAAATTTTCCAATTGCACGGCCGACTTATCAATGTTCAGCCGGGCCCTCAATTCCGGTTCCTGAGTGGTGATACCCACCGGGCATTTGCCGGTGTGGCAAACGCGATACTGCTGGCAGCCGCAGGCGATAAGAGCGGCGGTGGCAATAGCGACCGCATCGGCGCCGAGCGCCAGCGCCTTGGCGAAATCGGAGGAGACCCGCAGGCCGCCGGTGATGACCAGAGAAATATCTCTGCCGCCATTTTCATCCAGGAATTTGCGGGCGCGGTACAAAGCGAAAATAGTCGGCAGCGAGGTCGCCGCCTTGATATATTTCGGCGAGGCGCCGGTTCCACCCGGCCGCCCGTCAATCGTGATAAAGTCCGGTTTTGCATGCAGAATAATCCTGAGATCAGCTTCGATATTGCCGGCGGCAATTTTCACACCGATCGGCCGGCCGCCGGATATTTCTCTCAGCCGGGCAACTTTCTCGGCCAGATCCTCGGGCGTGAGGATATCATCGAAATGCGCCGGGCTTATGATGTCATGGCCTTCCTCGAATCCCCGAACGGCGGCGATCTCTTTGGTCACTTTGGCGCCCGGCAGATGACCGCCCATGCCCGGTTTTGAGGATTGACCTATCTTGATTTCGATGGCATCAACTTTCCGGAGGTTTTCCTCAGAAACGCTATAGCGATTAGGAACATATTCGAAAATGTACTTATAAGCGTTTCCAAACGATTCGGGCAGGATGCCCCCCTCGCCCGAAGCGATGGCTGTTCTTGCAGCGGCACTTCCCCTGGCCAAGGCAATTTTGACCTCCTTTGAAAGGGCGCCGAACGACATATGACTGACATAAATGGGGGTCTCAATCACGAGCGGCTGTTTCGCTTTGGGGCCGATTACAGTGGTGGTGGAAACCTGCTCCTTTTCATTCAGCGGAATTCTGGCGAGCTGGGCCCCTTTAATAAGGATGTCATCCCATGAAATAACCGGCTTCTTTGTGCGCATCGGTTCGATGACCGACTGTCCTGTTTCAGCCATGGTACGTATATCGGCCATGTAGATTTCCAGCTCATCGGAAGTGCGCCGGAAATCATCGGCTGAGGCGGCTGAAGGTTTAATGGCAGGCGCAACGGTCGGTTGCTCGCTTTTGTCTCCCTCGACTATCTTAAAATAGCTTTTGGGTGAGCCGCAGACCGGGCAGACCCAGTCTGCGGGCAGATCGCTCCACTTGATGCCTTCCTTGTCCTCATCATATAAGTAGTCACAAACATCACATTTGTAAACAGCCATTTCTGCCTCTTAAAATTCCATATTGGCGGGCTCGTAGTACTCCATGGGATGCTTGCAGCAGGGACACTTGGCGGGCGGTTCGGTTCCCTCGTGGATATAACCGCAGACACTGCATTTCCATTTGATCGGTTTTTCGCGTTTATAAACGGTGCCGTTCTTCACCATTTCGAGCAGTTTTCTATACCGCTCGCGATGATGCGCCTCGACTTTAGCGATCATCCGAAAGAGAGCGGCGGCGGCGGCGTTTCCTTCCTCTTCAGCCTCTTTGGCGAACTGCGGATACATTTCCATCGTCTCGTAGTGTTCGCCGTTCGCCGCCTCGAGAAGATTGGCGGCGGTGTTACCGATGCCGTTAAGCAGGGCAAATTCATCCTTGGCATGGCGTTTTTCATTCTCGGCGGTTTCCTCAAAAATTCTGGCAATATAATGAAGCCCCTCTTTTCGGGCCGCCTGCGCGAAAAATGTGTACTTGTTGCGCGCCTGGGATTCCCCCGCAAAGGCCGCTTTGAGATTGTTTTCTGTTTTGCTCATCGTTAATTCCTTTCTATTTCTAATTGACTATTATTCCTGCTTCTTTGCTGCATATTCTACAGCGGCCGTTCGAAACGGCTGCCGTATTATTTCGGAATGATACCCATTTGTCAAGCGAAAAGCCATGCAGAAAGGCAGCCCGAGGCGGCGGGAGATCGCCTTTCACGGCGGCAGGGGTCACTTTCCAGATTATGTCGCCATGCGTTCTCGTCTGACAGGCAGCCCAAAACAGCAATTCAACGGTTATTGGACAGAAATTTCCAGAATTACCGCGCTTTCGCGACAGAAGAACGTATCAAATAGCGCCGGACAAGGCACGATGTTTAGGTCATCACGGACAGACTTATCGAGGAGACTTGGATATGAAAACTCTAGTAGACAAGCTTAGTTTGCCGGCAATCTTATTGCTGGTGCTCATCGCGGCCGGATGCGATAATAATCCGATCAAAGCTTTTCAGCCGGAAATCATGAACAAAACCGATTCCTTCCAGTTTCAGATTACCCATGCGGCCAATGTTACAACTACCCTGACTTACACCTGGAATAACACCGGAACCCGCGCCACTATTAATCATGCCACGGCGCTCACCAGGGGTACGGCTGCAGTTATGTTATTAGATGCAAACGGTAACGAAGTATACTCAAGTAACTTGAAACCAAGCGGTACCGAAACCAGCGTTGTCGGAACGGCCGGCGCCTGGACTATTAAGGTCACTTTTGGCGATTTCGGCGGCACGGCGAATTTTCGTGCGGAAAAATTATAGCCCGGCCTGCTCTGTAACACGGCAAGAGGCTTTACCCGTTCATGCCTTGATTTGCATATAAGGCGATAAGGTTGAATGACTTACAATAAGAAAAGTCCTTTCGTCAAAGATATCTTGAACATTCGGCAATCAGAAATTGTTTAAATAACTGTTGACATAGAAAATTATGTCGATAGATTGAAGTATGTTAAAGGATCTCCTTTATTAATTTTTCTCAAGGTTTGTATCATTAAATCAATCTCTTGTCAAAAATTCAAGTCTGGAGACCAAGCGCAATATTGCGCAAGGAACCGTTTATCTTATGTCAAAGATCGCCTTGAGAAGGATCATCAGAAGATAAACATATTTGGAGTGTAGAATGAATATCTACGTAGGCAACCTGTCCAGCGATGTCGCTGAGGAAGATCTTCGCCAGGCTTTTGAAAGCTTCGGCCAGGTTTCAACCGTCAACATTATCAAAGACAAATTCAGCGGCGAGCCGAGAGGCTTCGGCTTTGTGGAAATGAATTCCAAGGAAGAAGCCATGGCGGCCATCACCGGCCTGAACGGCAAGGAACTCAATGGCAAGACGCTGAATGTCAATGAAGCTCGTGCTCGGACCGAAGGCGGCGGCGGAAGTCGCGGCGGATTCGGCGGCGGCGGCGGCGGTGGTCGTGGTCGCGGATTCGGTGGCGGCGGCGGCGGCAACCGCGGCGGCGGATACAGCGGCGGCGGGAGACGGTTCTAGACAGGAACCAGCTAACGGCCTCAGTTAATCCTGACAGGCCGAAAGCGACAAGGGGATTGGAAATATCCAATCCCCTTTTTTTATTATCTATTTATCAAATTCTCATTTCTTCCCCATTCGCTCTATACTACCAATTAGTGTTTTTGCTTGAAATTTGGCCAAAATGATTCATATTTAGATTAGGTTAATTTCGAAAGGTGGTATTTTGAGAGTTGTGCATTTCCTTAGAGTGCTTAACGCCATTGAGCCGGTAATCGTCACTCTCACGTTGCTATCCAGTACGGCTAAAGCGGACCATGTAGCGCTTGATTCCTCTCATATTATTTTTCATTATCACGGTGCAGACACCACCTCACGACTTGGAGCTTACCTACTGGGGGTGGGAGACATTAATAATGACTCCTATAATGATATTGCTGTTACTTCATTTTCTCCTCAGGTTACATATATATTTTTGGGCGGGAATCCCCCTGACACGGTGCCCGGTTATTCGCTTAGAGGTCATATTAGAGTCGCACGGCTACTGCAATATTCATCGGATAGCACGACGGGGCTTTTAACTTATGGCGGCGGCATCATATATTTATATCCGCGTTTGGCGGATTCATTAATGGCTCAACCGTCAGACTCGATTATGGCCCCACCTGGGCTCTCAAGCTATGGTTATAGTTTTGTAGCCGATTATGTTGATGGCGACAGTATTGCAGATCTGTTAGTTACTGGCGAAGACCCCTCGCAGGGTCCTGAGGTATTCTATTACTTGAATCCTTTTGCATCTAATGGCAATCCTGATTGGACCTACTCAGTTAATCACTTTTCGCATATAATTCGGTGGGCTGGATTTATTGACTTCAATGGGGATGGATGGAAAGATATATTCCTGGCATTTGAGCCGTACTTAGATACTATTGGTTTTGTGGGGGTATTTCTTGGCCCGAATTTCGGATTAACTCCGGATGTTCGCCTTGGTCGTCCGATAGAATTGGATTCTTTGTGGCCGGCAGGCTTTCCCAACGGGGCGTTTGATGTCGGCGATATCAATGGTGACGGCTTGGAAGACTTGGGAATTATGGATGCCGGCGTCCCGCTGATATATCTCTGTGGCCAAGATGCTGATACGATATTCGATTATGTTCTTGACGGGAAGTGCAGCAATATGGCGCGCGCTGGAGACATAAATGGCGACAATTATGATGATTTAATCATCGGCGGAAGCGACTCCTATAATGGAAGAGTTATCGTTTATCTGGGAGGACCAGGATTCGATTCCAAGAGAGACGGGCAGATTTCTCGTAATGACTTACCTCCGCTGTTTCTGGATCTAATAGGCTGGCGTGTCGCCTCGGCAGGCGATTTTAATGGAGACGGTTATGATGATATTCTTTTTGCCTGTCAGAATTTCGCATATGGTGAGCCTGGGGATGTTTTTGTTGCTGCGGGAGGAAGTGATATAGTGGTCGATGTCAATGAATCTGCGGAAATAAATGAAACCGTCAGAAGCTGCCTGCAACAAAATTATCCCAATCCCTTTAATCCGGCTACTACAATTAAATTTGAGCTCTCAGATAGAGAGAGCATATCCATTGATATATTTGACAGCTCGGGTCGCAAGGTTAAATCGCTAATAGATAGAATTTCCTTTCCCCGTGGGAAGCATTCGATAAAATGGGATGGAAAACTGCAAAGTGGAAGACAGGCGGCTTCTGGAATATACTTCTATGTATTAAAAGGCGATAATTTTCAAACCTCTCGAAAGATGCTTCTTATAAAATGACATTGATTTATAGCCCGGCGGATGCCGGGCTATATAATTGGTAGGACTACTTTTTCGGATATCCGACCGACTGCGCCAGAATGACTTTCTGCTCGGGCCGGAGTTTCATGATTTCCGCCAGTGAGGTACGGTCCACCGAACCGCGAACAACGGTCGCCAACCCCTCGGAAGCACAGAACAAATAGACATTCTCGCTGATAAAGGCGGCGTCGGCGGCCGAATAGAAATCCTTGGAACTGTCCGAAGCGCGCGTAATTTTCGCATAATCGGCCACATAGATGAGATTGACCGGAACTTCTTTAACGAAAGGCTGACTTCCGGTTTTCTCGCGAATATCCTCCGCCAGGATTGGCTGCAAAATATGCTGCTTGGGCTCATACTGATAAAGGCCGTGGGCGGTGGCGACATAAACATCGACTTCCTGCCAATTCACGGCTGAGGGAGCAGTGCGTTTCCCCTCTTCAGGGCGATTTATGCCGCAGGCGGCCCAGAGCAGATTGGAAAGAACCGGAAGTGATAGAGTATCGGCACTGAATTCGCGGGAACTGTGGCGATTTTTAAGCACCTGCATCAGGGGTTTGCCGCCGGTTGTATCCGGTTTGGGCAATTCGATCGGTTTAAGATCCTGGGCAACCACGGCGACTCCCAGAAGCAGAATAGGCAGCAAAATCATGATAATACGAACCATCTGAATTCCTCATAAATTTAATGACAACTGTTTTCATTTCTAATTTTAAGATAAGAGTATCCGCCGCAAAATGCAAGAGAGTCGGACAGCACTGCGCTTGCGGCCATCGGGGAAAGGCGATTTAGCTAATCTTCGTAGTAATTGGTATGTCCTGGCTCCCCCGACGCAATCCTTCATTAGATTAGTGGGGATATCTGACCTAATATGACTTTAGCTCGAGAAGCCGCTTCCGGGCATCTTTCAGACAATCGATTTGCGGATCGGCATCTTTCCAGAGATCGACGACATATTGGTATTGGGCCGCCGCATCGCTCTTTCTCCCCACTCCTTCATAGGCTAGGCCAAGATAGTAATGAGCTTTGATCGCCCATAAGATATTGGAATTTGTCAGCGGGCATTCTCTGGTTATTCGCTCCAGAACCGTTATAGCTTTGGTGTACTGACGGTCGGCTACATAGGCAATACCGGCAAGATAGGATGTCTTGAAATCCTTGTCAGGACTTATGGCTCTATCGAAATATCCGGAGGCCCTGGAATATTCTCCTTTGACCAATTCAATGCTTGCCAGGGCGCTCCAATAATATCTATCGGAATATTCACGTTCGGCGCACCATCTGCCCAGCTGTTCGACCAGCGCATAGGCGCTATCCGGATACCCGGCTCCGGCCAGCAGATAAATAAGCAGGTTCCGATTTGTCAGCCGGTCGGGGTCGATCGTGAAACTCTATTTTACGATACCATCATCGGCGTTGCCGGGTACCTCATCGATAAAATTGGGCGGATTTCCCGACCATCTGCCCGATTTCTCCAGTTCAGATTTTTCCTATGAGCCGCGGAGTCTTAATGCGGTCGTCACTATGGAAGGGAAGTGCGGAGATGCCAACGGTAACCTGATTATCAATATTCAGGATATTACATACCTGATCAGTTTTCTTTACAAGGGCGGACCGGCGCCGAAGCGCGCTTAGTCTTCCTAACCTGGAAGCCCCTTTCGTACATCGAATAGCCTCCAATTACGGAAGGGGCTTCAACAATTCCAAGCCTTCCGCGTTATAGAACCGGTCCCGATATGCCGTTTTCAACCGGACCGGAAAGCAAATTTCCTCCCCTCAAATAATTAGCCCGCCATTATCAAATCAGTTGTCAAAGAAAAGCGCATCTACTAAATTGGGGGATATTATTTGAAGATAATGGCGGCCGAGGAAAGCCGAAAAGAGATTATCAGTCTTCTTCGGCGGTAAGAATACTGGAGGTTCATCACATGACAGCGGAAGAAAATCGTCATCCACGCGGATTCTGGTTCATATTCTGGGGCGAACTGGCCGAGCGCGCCAGTTTCTACGGAATGAAAACGCTTCTGCTTTTATACATGATTCAAAAACTGGGGTATGCCGATGCCGACAGCGCCTCGGTGGTATCGCTCTTCACCGCCTTCTGCTATATCCTTCCGATTGTGGGCGGATATATTGCCGACCACTATCTCGGCAAATTCAAAACCATTATTTATTTTGCTATCCCCTATATCTTGGGCCATATCATTCTGGGAACTTTCACGACTGAGGTTGGCCTGTACACGGCCCTCTTGCTTCTGGCCGGCGGTTCCGGCTCGATCAAGCCGAATATCAGCACGCTGATGGGCTTGATGTACCAGAAAGCCGGGAAATCGCATCTGATGACCCAGGCTTTTTCATGGTATTATATGGCGATCAATATCGGCGCCGCCATTACCACTTTCTCTCTCCCCTTCATACGGGATCATTACGGCTACGGCCCGGCCTTCATGGCCCCCACCATTCTGATGATTGTCTCTTTAGGGATATTCTACATAGGCAAAAAGCATTATCCCAAAGAGGAAATTATCCATACGCCCGGACAATCTATCACAAAATTATATTTTTCCTTTAGCGGGCGAATTAATCGCGTCAAGTTTTGGTTGCATATTGTTTTGGTCTTGATTCTGGCATTTGCCATGGTTTTCCTGATTTTCTTTATGGCGGCTCGCGATCAGGGGGTTATTGTTGGGTACATAATCGCCATTCCGGCAGTGCTTTGGCCAGCCTTGGCTTTGAACGTCAAGCGTTGCCATGATCGGGGTCGCTCAGGTGCCTACGCTCTATTGGCTTTTATACCTTTTGTTAACATCTGGTACATTTTCGATATTGGCTTTCAGCGCGGCACGATTGGCACTAATGATTACGGGCCCGATCCTGTGTCTCCTGAGACCGCTGAACGCTGGCGCACAGAGTGGCCAGTTATTATTCGCCTCTCGGGCCTATTTCTTCTGATAGTCTTTTTCTGGTCGATTTTCGATCAATCATATTCCACCTGGACCCTGTTTGCCCGCGATTATATGATTCTGGATATCAGCCTGTTCAAATGGACCTGGCATATTCCGCCCGATGCTGTCCAAAGCCTTAATCCGGTTCTGATTGTGATTATGACCCCTCTCTTTGCCTGGCTATGGTCCAGAACCGACCGAGATGAAACGCACCGGTTATCATCCCCGCGCAAGATGCTGATTGGTTTCTTTCTGGTTATCCTGTGTATGGCCCTGATGACAGTGGCCGGGTATTTCGGGGTTCAATCCAAGGTCTCGATTATGTGGGAACTGGGCGCTTACATTTTGATTACCATGGCCGAGCTGTGCATCTCGGTGGTCGGCTTGCAGCTGGCTTTTGAGGAAGCGCCGGAGCGGATGAAGTCGATGATCACCGGTATCTGGCTCTGCACCGTTTTTCTGGGCGACTCTCTGGCGGCCTGGTTTTCGAGAATCTATACCGGTACCACTCCCGGCAATTATTTCGGCATGATGACGATTATGATTGCCGTGGTGACGGTGCTTTTTTACTACGTGGGAAGACGGTTTGAGCGCAAGCCGGAAAATGCCGGCATTGTGAAAGCATGATTATTGCGACGCGGCGAATTCGATGCACGCGGTTGGTTCAGATGAAAGGTTGGGAAGATCGTTCGGGAGAAAAATATGAGTGACATATCAATGGACCGGAAAGAGTTCCTGAGCAATGTGGGTAAATGCTGCCTCGGGACATGCCTTTGCACAATTGTGGGAGGATTTGATAATCTTCATGCCCAGGAATCGGATCAGCAGAAATCCCAGCAGCTTGAAAAGCCGCGATCGGAAGAGCGAATCAAATTCGCCGAGCAATGGGTGAAGCGATTCTTTGCCGTAATGGACAGCACTCTTGATGAGAAAACCAGAAGGCAATTGATGATGGCCAATGGAAAGGCCTGTTACCGGAACTGGATTGAAGATACCAAACAGGTGCTTAAGCCTGTCACTCTGGAGCAGTTTGCATCATGGGTAAAAAATAATGTGAAGGACGAATCATATCAGGTTGACGGGAAAGTTATCCATTTTCAATACATGTCCGCGGCCGAAACCGGCTTACCCTCTGATGAAAGCGCCTGTCTCTGCCCTCTGGTCGAAACCAAACCAAAAGGACTATCGGCCACATATTGTATATGTTCGGTGGGTTACGTAAAGGAGATGCATGAGATGTATCTAAATCGTCCGGTCGAGGTGGAATTGGTCGATTCGGTCCTGATGGGCGGGAAACGTTGTCGGTTTAAAATCACGGTCGCCTGAAGCATAATCCTGTTTTCTGATATCCCTGATATTTCGGCCTGCTGAAATCATTCTCTGCATCTCCGGCGGTTATAACCCAATGACCTGAAAATTGATAGGTTTATGGTAGAAATGGTGGCTTTTGAGCCATGGATTTCACCCGGTGAGATTGCGCAATTGACAAAATCTCTTCAATTTAACCCGACTCAAGCGTTTTCGGAATAATCCGACAATGATAGATAGGCCTTTAGATTGGTTATTTTCAATATTTGGCCGGGCAATGGAATGCCAAAAAATGAGTCGCCATAGAATTTATGACAAAAGAACAAAAGAAGCCTCAGGCCGGTGAAAATCCGGAAACACGGGATATAAGTCTCGAATCTCAGATTGATCCGGCCGTGGAATTCGGGGAAACAACCGGAAAGCAAAGCAGCCACCCGGAACACGCCGGCGAGGACAAATCGGAGGCAGCCGGAACCGAGGCGGGTGATCAATCCCGGTCGCACATCTGCTTCACAGGTCCGATTGTGACGACAATTCTGACCAAAGACAGTTTTGAAATGGCTCTAACCGACTCCTCCGAGAATGCCGTCGAAATGGCGGCCAACATTGATTTCTATGCCCTTTTTATCAAAGAGAAAATGGTTATTGCCTGTCTTGACCAGTACAGCAAGGCGATTCCTGAAATATGGCCGGAGGTTTTAACCGGATCGGGTTCGGGCCTGACCTCTCAGGATAGTTCAGAGTCCTTCCTGCCACTGGTAAAACGATTGAAAAGCAAGTCGCCCGATACCAAAATTCTTCTGACCATAAAGAAAAAGGTCTCCGCGGATCTCCATACCAGGGCCCGGAAATATGTGCTCCGCCTTTGCAATCGCATGGAATTACCGACCGCAGACAAGGAATTGGTGGCCGCCGCAGAGGATATTCACAGTCTGGCGAAGCTGCGGCATCCCGACCAAAGCCCGGGCGGTTTCAAGAGCATTGCCGATGCCGGGGCCAAGTCGCTGCGGCTTCTGAACGAACAGCCGCTTGTGGTCGGCATACTGCGTTCGATGTACTGCAGCCTGGAAAAGAAGGATTGCCGCAAGCCCTCGCTCGAACTGATAGGTGCAAACATATTGACTGTGGTGGACCTGTATTGTGACACCCTTCATTTTGAACTGGATTTGACTCGTGATAGATTCCAGACCATCGGGCGGGAACTGAGCTACCTGACCGGCAAGCTGTTCTTGAAAGAGGTCG
Source organism: Candidatus Zixiibacteriota bacterium (assembly GCA_026397505.1). Taxonomy (NCBI): domain Bacteria; kingdom Pseudomonadati; phylum Candidatus Zixiibacteriota; species Candidatus Zixiibacteriota bacterium. Next base: position 7,881 of record JAPLUR010000101.1, on the reverse strand, counting down.
TTGAGGCTTTTATCGCCATGCTGGAGGATGAGATACCAAAGGAGATCGAGGCCGAGAAGGCCGGACGTGTTCTGATCTACTCTGACCGCCCCGATCGCATTTATCCTTTGGAAACGCGGCTCAAGAATGAAGGCTTCCAGCCGATCGCGACCGAGTCGCTCGAGTCGTTTGTGGCAACCTGCAAGCGGCGACGACCGGATATTGTCATTATGCGGCACTATTCGCTGCCCCGCGGTATTGTCAAGACACTGCAGCGCCTTTCGAGCAAGGGAATCAATATAAGCAGCATGCCGATTTTCTTAATGGTCAAGGGAATATTCGTCGACCATATGGCGCCGTTGCTGGAAATGGGAATCGAGGATATTAGTGACCTGGAGGGCAGCATCGATGTCCTCATGGTCAAACTAAAGAAAACCCGGGCGGAGTTGCAGGCGTTTCCTGAAAAGGGGCAAGAGGCGATACCGTCGCAGACTGGCTCGAGGGGTAATTTGTCGGACATGAATCTGATCGATCTGCTTCAGGCGCTGGGCCCCAGCCTGCGCACCACCCGGATTACGGTCAAACCGGATGACGGTACCCGGGATTCCCTGTTGATGTACCTGTTCAAGGGGCAGATTACATTTGCCCAGATGGGTGAGCTTAAAGGGGAAAAGGCCATTCACCGGGCGCTGGAGTGGAAAAGCGGCACCTGGGCGATCGAACCGGTCACGGAAGCCGATCTCCCCGAACCAAACAATGACCTCTCCAACGAATCGATACTGCTTGAGGGATGCCGCCTGCTGGATGAGAGCACGCGCGTTCCGGTTTCAAATTAATTTCATATCAATTCGGTCTGCCGGCAGATGCCGGCCTTGGCGCGGCGCACTTTGCAAGAGGGGCACAGAAGTCTCTGAAGTTAGAGACCGATGGTGAAATGAAATACGGGGACATCGTTGCATAGCTTCTTTTATTGATTCCGGAAACAATGTAGTTTATACTAAAGCTCTGGACCGATTATGTTTTTTTTGGAGACAGAACGCCTCGGATTTAAGTTATGGTCGGGAACCGATCTCAATCTGGCCATAGGGCTATGGGGCGATCCCGAAGTCACCGGACTCATCGGGGGACCGTTCTCTGAAGAGCAGATTCGGGAACGGCTGGCCGCCGAAATTGCCAATATGAAAGCGCATCGGGTTCAGTACTGGCCGATATTCCTTCTCTCAAGCGGCGAACATGTCGGTTGCTGCGGGTTGCGACCTTACAAATTGGATCAGCGAATCTACGAAATTGGGTTTCATTTGCGACGAGCATATCAGGGACAGGGACTCGCCCGTGAAGCGGCCTATGCGGTAATGGAGCATGCTTTCAAAAACCTTAAGGCGACCGCTTTGTTTGCCGGCCATCATCCCAAAAACGAACCCTCCCGGCGGGCGCTGGAAAAGCTGGGTTTTCGATATATAAATAATCAGTTTTATGCCCCGACCGGTTTGGATCATCCTTCCTACCTGCTGACGGCGGAGGAATTTTTCAAGAGGCGCAGAGAGGATTCGGGTCAATGACTTCAATTGCGCCGGAAAGTCCCGGCCTATTTGGCCTGGCTTTTGCCTGCAGTTGTTGTATGCCGGGCATTCATAAAATTGGCTTGGTCGGCCATCCATGAATGAATTAATTTGCCGATTATTCCGGCATCTTTGGGGGAGGGAAATCTGATAATGTATCCCGAATTATATTGACCGGTTTCCTCGGATTTCCGGCACCAGCGGCATTCGGCATCAAGAAAAATCTCGCTGCAGCCGTCAATTTTTCTTTTCAACGGTATCCGGCAGTAGTAAATCCGGCGCACCATGGCCGGTTCCGAACTGACCAGTTTCATCCCTCTGGCCGACATATCCAGAATCCGGCCGATCGGAGTTCCCGTGCGCGAATCGCAAACGAGCAAGGCGGCTGATGCTTTCCGCCTGATTTTCTGTTGTTTCTCTTGACCGATAACTTTCATAATATGGCCATATTCCTTTATGTAATATTCGGACAATAGAGGAGCGTTCTATAGATATTTTTATTCATTTGCTGTAGCAAAAACAGACAGTTCCAACTATCTGATTTATGAGACCATAGAGCAATCAGCCCGGCACGGACAGAAGCGGATGGCAATAAATGAGCAGCAGTATATTCCCGAATTCGGAGACAGCCAGCCGGGGATCAATCCAATTACTCGAGGCTTTTCATTCTATGCATACTTTGATCGCTGTCCCGGCATCAAATATTCGCCGGCCTTCACCCGGTTGATGAACTTATCTCATAACTCACATATTTCTCGGGCATGAGTATATTCAGAGGGCACTTTCAACACGGAGTACTGCCATGATGAATCAGGGAAAAGAAGTCAGGATCACCAGGGATGTCTAAAACATGGCTTATAATTCCGAAAAATTCAGCGCCGCCTGTGGAGTTTGCTGTTCCGGAGTGGAAAATTACCTTTGCTCTTTAGAGTTTCAATATTGCAAATTCTGCCGTCTCTGCATAAATTGCATACAATCGCCTGAGGATCTATCTCCGTTTATGAATTAGGGATCCGACCAGGCGGCTTTCTGTGCCGTATGGATATGTCGGAATATTTCCGCATAAAACATATTTTCAGGAGAACATGAAATGGATTGGCATCTTTATTTCTGGGATCTGGTGCTACTGGTGGTGGGCATTATTTTTATCTATAAAGGATTTAAGAAAGGGCTCGTCAATCAAATCATCTGGTTGATATCATTTGCCGCCGGTTTTTTTGCCGCCTCATATTTCAGCTTTGATCTGGCTCAGTTGCTTGGTTTCCGTTTATTCAATGAAGGCATAACCACCGCCGCATGTTTTGTGGTCATTTTCCTTCTGACCATTATGATACTTCACTTTATCGGGAAATGGCTCACGAAAATTCTCAATCTATCGGTCGTGGGGCTCGCCAATTCTCTGCTCGGGGCATTATTGAACGGCCTGATCTTTCTGATAATAGTTATGGTCGTGCTAAATCTCGGTCTTTTCATGACCTCAAAGATTGACAAATATCTGCAGAAAACGACCGTGGTCAGTCAGGTTGTGAAGGTTGACAAATGGCTGATGGACAAAAGAATCAGAGAAAAGATCGAAAAGGTAATCGATAAATTGGAATAGCCGGGGCTTTTATAGAGCACAGCGGCCATTATATGCCGATAATCTTGGCGGGTTCAATCGGCTTGTAAGAATTTGATCTGCTCATAAGGTTATCTCGAGCAGTTTTCTTTCGACCGCTGCGAATAAGCCATCAAGATGAGTCCCGGGCGCTCTCGCTTCAATAGTGCCGACCCGCGAATGTTTATTATCTCACACCCGGAAATCGGGATTTCCTGCCTCGGTTTTATTCGGCAGTACCGTTATATGCATTTTCTCTGATATATTTATCTATTGTTTGTAAGGCCATTTTTTCTTCTATATCCTTTTATCCGGATTTATTATATTGGTGTTTATAGCTGGTTCTTAAATTCTGACTACAGGTTATATCATCACAGGAGGTTGCTTATGAGGACACTCAGGCTCGCATCGGTTCTGGCTACCATTGCCGTCGCGTTGACGCTGTATCTGATATCTTGCTCTAAAACCGGCAGCGGTTCTGATGCTGACGATGGTAATACACCATACAATATTTTGGACCTTAGAGTTGTCGCGGTTACCGACAGTTCTATCACCTTAAACTGGACGGCCACCGGCGATGACAGCAGTACCGGCACCGCGAGTTACTATGATATTCGCGGTTACGATGACTGGATCAACGGGTCGAACTGGGATAGTACATCAAAGGTCACCGGCGCGCCGAAACCGCGGCCTGCCGGGCAGACCGACAGTATTATTGTCAAAGGTCTTATTAAAGATTCCACTTACTATTTTGCCCTCAAGGTCGGTGATGAGGCGGGGAACTGGTCGGGACAGTCCAATTGCGTGGCCGGCACCTGTTTCACCAATTTTGCCGTCACCTTCCCCGACTCTAATCTCGAGTCCGCCATAAGAAACCTTATCCCGAAGCCCACCGGCGCCATATATAGGCTTGACCTGATGTCGCTGATTTTGGTGGAGGGTAACAATAGAGGGATAAAGGACCTGAGTGGAGTCGAGTATTGCACCAATGCTATAGCGATCTACATGTCCGGCGACTCGATATCCAATCTATCTCCTCTGACCGATATGATCAAGTTACGTGACGTACAATTCTTCCAGAACAAGATTACGAATATTACCCCCCTGGCCGGGCTGGTAAATACCGAGAGACTTATACTCAGCGATAATACCGTGGCCGATATCACGGCGATTGCGGGATTAATTAACCTTCATATATTAATGTTAAATTTCAACAATATTGCTGACCTGGGCCCACTGGTGACCAATAGCGGTCTGGGGATGAATGATACGGTTTACGTGCTGGGGAATCCTCTTTCCGCGACATCGGTTAATACTCACATTCCGAGTCTTGAGAGCCGGGGCGTGACGGTGATACATTAAGGCGCGATTATATCGTCTTTTTACGGCAGGCCGAAAACCCACCACCCGCCTCAGGCGGGGTGGGCCACCCGGCGCTGGGCGAAGTCTTAAGACATTCACGCTTAACATATTACCCCACAGGAAGTTGCCGGAATACGCCTTTCGGTAAACAGGAACAGACCCGCCCAAAAATGAGCCAACCGTATGTGCACCAAAAGAATGACAAAATTGGTTTTGTTTGTGAATTTTTGGGGCCGGTTGCGGATAGACTGATTTTGACGTAAAATGCATGTGAAGCAATGGGTTGGGTGAGAATGCCGGGCGTGGCAAAATGGGTTTGTTTCTTCGATTTTTAAAATGTACGCGGCATTGGCCTGGCCGGGATTTGGTGCGGCGACCGGCGCAATGAGGGGGAAAGAGACGGGCAGACTTTTCAACAAGCCCTGAAGGTTGCCGCGCAAGTAGTGGGCATTTTTGTTTGTGGGACAAGAGGTTAGACTGGAATGGGCGGGTGGGGCGGGGGGAGTTCGTTTCTTCGTTTTTGTTATATTTTGCAGTGGTCTTGCAGCCATTTTGGGGCAAGTGCCAGACCGGTGACCGTTTTTGACAGTTGAATCGGCGATAATTTGCTTTTTTACTTTAGACATATAAATAGCCGTGCTTTCCATTATAGGGGGAGGACCCAATTCACCATCGGTTCGATGGGGATTTTGAAACGGGAAGCAGAAATTTGCGCCTGCGGCGCAATGTCAAAACCCTAAGGGGTCATTGACCTTCAAATTTTTCGCAAAACCCTTCGGGATTCTGTGCTGCAAAGCTGACGGCTCGGAGAAGAGTAGTGAAAGGAAACCGTCAGGTCACCATTCCCCCGTTGTCGACAGGGGAATTAAGGACCTGACGGAACAAGTAAGGTCGTCCCTTTTTTCTTAGTTGGTCAGATGGGAGGGAATGCCCTATCAGGCGAGCGTGTTGGCCGAGAGGTAATCTATACCCCCCCATAGGTACAATTTACCCGCTTAGGCTTCTGAAAACTAAGACTCCAACGTTGAAAGCTTGTGGAGCATCTTCATTGCTGCCGGGATAACAACGAAAAGGGGACAATAGACCGAAAGGCCTATAATTTCTGTTGGCACATTGCACTCCAATTGATACATTCAGAATGTAAGAGCTGGGAATTGGCGTCAACTGATCAATCATCAACGGTATCAGATAAAGAGGGAAACAAATCAGAAAAGGAGAGAAATCTATCGAAAAGCGGTTGCTATCAGATAAAGTATGTCTTAACTTTTAGAGGCCACTGTCCGAATTGTTTGACGACATATACCGTGTATGTCGTCAAACAATTCGGACAAGTTGATGCTTCAAGTTAAGATATAGTTTGTCTCAGCGCAATTGCTTTCTCATATTCAGTTAGGCAATAGAGAAATCTAACTACAATGGCTTTAGTTCTGTGTATTGAATGCTCTGGAAAAGCGTAAGCGAATGTTTAACAATGTTTTGCGATAGTGGCGGGGTCTACGAGACGATTTCCGCAACTGGATTATCGAAAATGCGGCTTAAGAAAGCGTCCCTCATCTTAGCGCTTTTGTCTTGATTCGTTTCCGTTGTTCAAGTACCATGACAGGCACGTCATGGCAAAAATTGGCCGGTGTCGCCTCGCCCACAAATTCCGCGTCTCTGTTCTGCTTGGCACTCATCTTTTGCCTCTCTCACCAAGACCAATCTAATAATGAGCATCCTAATGGAAAGCCCCGCCGCGCTTAAATAGAGATAATTAAAGCATAAGAACAAAAAGGCCGTCAGCAAATATCTGACGGCCTCTGTGAAATTAAATTCTCCTGATAATTATTTCAACAGACTCATCTTTTTTGTAACACTCTTATCACCGGCGGTCATTTTATACAAATAGATACCGGTGCCGACCACCGAACCGGCATCATTAGTGCCATCCCAAGTGATCGCGTGCGAGCCTGCGGCAATGTCACCGCTGATGAGCGTTTTTACTTTCTCACCGAGAATATTATAGATACTCAGGCTTACCTGCAAGCGCTGCGGAAGATAGAAAGAGATATTGGTCCCAAGGTTGAAGGGATTAGGATAATTCTGATATAATGAGAATTCTCTGGGGACACTTAGCTCCGGCGTATCTTTTGGTACAGGATTACCGCCGATTGCCCGGCAAGCATTAACTCTTCCTGTCCCAAGTTTTCCCGCATAAGTTGGATTGAGCGCATCGATATTGTCGGTCGTGCTTTCAAGACGGCTATGGATATCCAACCAGGTGTAGGTCGGGTATTGCGATTTGATCAGTGCAGCTAACCCCGACACCATGGGTGCAGCCATTGAGGTTCCGCTCATGACGGCGAAATAATCATTGGCCGGGTCGCTGTAATTGTGATAGGTACTGACAATATCGACACCTGGTGCGGAAACATCGACCCATGTGCCATAGCTGGAAAAACTGGCCTTTAGGTCATTCTTGTCGGTGGCCGCAACATCGACCACATCGGCGCGGGTGGCCAGATAATCCTGAGTTTCATTGTTGCTATTTCCGGCAGCATGCACAACCAGAACGCCTTTGCTTACAGCATAATCAATCGCCGCGCCCAGTCCGCTCGTGTTCGAGGAACCCCAGCTGCAACTGGCCACTTTGGCGCCTTTGTTAGCAGCATAATAGAAAGCCTGAGCGGCAAAGTCCATCCGAACATATCCGACTCCGCCGGTAGAAAGCCAGCCGATACGCAAGCACATGATTTTCGAGCCGTTTCCCACCGAACCGGAGGTTCCATTTCCCCATCCGCCGGCCACACCGGTAACACCGATGGCATTATTCGTCATTGCCGCGACTATACCGGCGCAGTGTGTTCCATGGCCACCAAAATCCTTGGGGTCATTATCAGCCGTGCTGCAATCTTCTCCTTTCTTGCAGCCTTTGACGCCGGTAACCCAGTCCCAGCCAATCCAATCGTCAACATACCCATTGCCGTCGTCATCAATACCGTTCCCTTTGATTTCACCAGGGTTGATCCAGATATTTCCGCTGGTGGTGGGCCAGGCAGAACCACCCAGGTCCTTATGGTAGTAACGGACACCACCATCCAAGACCGCCACCGTTACACTTGGACTACCCGCGTTAATCTGCCAAGCGCAGGGAGCATCAATATCATGATCACTGACATTCGACATTCCCCATTGATTCCAAGGGTCAGCCTGACCGGCGAAATAATAATCATTAGGTGTCACTGGACTGCACCCCTGAGACTGGACACAAAAGGTTAGGAGGATTTGGCACGGATTGGTATTTTGATACGAGGAAAGGATGGTGCCATGAATCCGAAACGGAAGTTCAGTGTGGAGCTGAAACGGCAGGTGGTAGAGCAACTGCTATCAGGGACGAGCAGTCCG